>JASKKI010000080.1 GCA_030154225.1 Clostridia bacterium
TACTACAGAATAACTAGCCCAGCAGATCACAGCACCTAGCATCAAAATGTCCCCCTTATTAAAGGCCAAGTTCTTTATTATACCAGGGTTCCAGTTGGTGATGGTTAGAATAACACCTGTTAAAGCGGTAAAGATAGCACCTATTCTTTTCAAGCCAAGGCTTTCCCCGGCAAATTTAGCTGCTAAAATGGACGTTATCATGGGATTTATGGCGGCAATTATCGAAGCATTGGTGGAGGAAGTAAACTTTAAAGCTCCGAAAAATAAAATATGATAACCGATCATGCCTACTAATCCTAGGAAAATGACAACTTTCCAATCCCCTTTCTTCAGGTGCCAGTTTTTATTTTCATATTTAACCATAATCATAAAAATGAGAACAGAAGCAATTAAAAAACGAAAAAAGGTTAAAGAAAGTGGTGAAAATTCTTTAACCCCATATTTACCTGCAATAAAAGCTCCTGCCCAGAAAAATGTTGCTAAAACCATTAAAGCATAAATTTGTTTATTACCCTTTTTCAATGGAGCCATCGCCTTTCAAATTATTTTTCCATGAACATTTTGTGCAACCAGTTGTTTTTTTCCATCATTTTTAAGATCAAGTATCCTATAAAGCTTCCACCAATAGTACTGACTAAAAAAGGTACAACAAAGAAAAATACAGCTACTTCTTTACCTAAAATGTACTTAGCAATAGGAAAAGAAGCCAACCCTCCTAATATACCTGTACCAAAAATTTCTCCGGCTACTGTATATGAATATTTTTTGGTTTTTTGAAAAAGCAATCCGGCTAGAATGGCTCCTATCATACTCCCCGGAAAGGCCAGGGGAGAGCCAGTACCCAAAATATTTCTTAATAAAGAGATGGTAAAGGCATTAGAAAGGGCATATCCGGGACCTAAGATAACCGCTGATAAAACATTAATGGTATGCTGAATAGGATAACATTTGGCTATTCCTACAGGAATGTAGATGATATGTCCCAGTAAAGTTCCAATAGCGATTAATAAGGCAGAAAAGGTTAGTTTTTTTGTTGACATACTTTTCTCATCTCCTTAAATTAAAAAGCTGGCCCTACCAGCTCCCCTAGTTTCTATATAATTCCTATAGTTTATCTTAACACATAATTAATGTTTAAAACAATTGTATATAATCAAAATTTATTTAAAAGGGAGTTAAGATCGTCCCAATATGAACAACGGTCACTAAAAAAAGTGATCGATATATATATATAATCAGATAAATATTTGTAAGGACAATTATCTTCCAGTAAATTATCATTGATATAAAAGTCTAAACAAGTTGAATCGGGATTAGCATGTAATAATCTAACATTACAGCTCATAAACATCATCACCTTCCATATATTATCGATATATAACATGTTAGCATAAGTAAAAGAGTGATAATGTTTAGCATGACAGTTATTCTCCGAAGGAGATCCCTATGTCCTTAGCCGTAACAACTAAAGGGTCATCAGGCTTAACCAGTTTTACACCTTTTACCCTGGATAAAGGAATACTGGTAATTTTATTATTAACTAAAGCAACCATTTCCTGAAATTTACCATTGTAAGCTAACTCTACCGCTTTGGCCCCTAGTTGGGTACAAAAAACGCGGTCAAAGCTATTGGGGGATCCCCCCCTTTGTAAATGACCCAGAATAGTGGCTCTACATTCAACATTAGTAACTTTTTCAATAGTCCTAGCCAGCCAATTACTGATACCCCCCAGTTTTATTAAATCTGGTTTTTTCTCTTCCTCATCTCTGGTTATAGTTTTACCCTGGGGAGTTTTTACTCCTTCGGCCACGATAATCAGGCTAAAATGTTTTCCTCTCCTAATGCGGTCATTGATAGTATCAACTATTCCCTTGATAGAGTAGGGGATTTCGGGAATTAAAATAATATCTGCCCCACCGGCAATACCTGCATGGAGTGCAATCCAACCGGCATCTCTGCCCATGACCTCTAAAATCATAACCCTGTGGTGAGACTCTGCTGTAGAGTGTAATCTATCTAGGGCTTCGGTAGCAACATCAACTGCACTGGAAAAACCAAAGGTCATTTCTGTACCCACTATATCATTATCAATAGTTTTAGGTACACCAATGACCTTGATGTCTGTCTTGGACGAAATTTCATTAGCCATTCTCATGGTTCCATCACCACCGATGACAACCAGGCAGTCTAAATCTAGATTTTTATAATTGTTGTTAATTACTCTAGACATATCTACATAAACCTTTTTTCCATCAACTATTTGTTCATATTTGAGGGGATTGTCTCTATTAGTAGTACCCAGGATAGTACCGCCCCGTATTAAAATTCCCGAAACGCTGTCATGATTTAGTTGTATATATTTGTTTTCAATAAGCCCTTTAAAGCCGTCTTTAAAGCCAAAAATTTTATCACCATGGGAGATGGCAGTTCTGGTTACGGCCCTGATTACTGCATTTAAGCCCGGACAGTCACCACCACCGGTTAACACACCAATTCGCATAATACCACCCGCATTTAAACTTTTATAATTCTATCTTATCATGGAAATTTTGTAAGATAAATAACAAAGTTCATTATATTACTTCTCTCCGAAAATAGAATAACCTTTTCTAATACCTGATATTTCTAATCTAAAGAATTTACATATTATTTATGAAATAAAAGGTACACCAAAGAATCCTATAATTAAAACACCATTTACAAATAGAATTAATAATTTACAAAGGCTTTATTCCAATAAAAAAAGTGAATTTTGGAATGCCTAGTATAGGTAAAGATATTTATTAATTTTTTTTATTATAAGGTAATAAACAGATTTCTCCAGTATTAGGGAGGTGCTTTTGCAAGAAACTATTATAGATAACTATCCTGGAGGAATTTTATGTCTAAGCACGATAACTTCTTTAAGAAACTTTTAGTAGCTACTTCTTTAGGAATTACCGGTTATTTCGGACTAAGCTGGTTAGGTCGAAAAACAATTAAGACAGCTACTAATAGTTTCATTAATCGGTTGATGGTAGATAAATACCAGGAAAATATTTGGGAATTTGTCTCTGCTTCGCGAAAGGTGGGGCTTCAAAATATAGTAGAAACTAATCTAAGAAGCCAGGAAGGGAAGCTAATTAAACGTCCATTGGGTAGTCCTAGACATTTTCCCGGCTTTGATAGTATAATGTTTAATTTTGCCCAACTGCATAGATTGCCGACCGATGAAGGTCTAAAGATTGATACGGAAGTATTAATTGGTCCACAGGCCAAAAAACCATTGAAAATAGATATACCTATTCTTATTTCAGGTATGGCTTACGGTTTAGCTCTTTCCAGTAAGGCAAAGATAGCCTTAGCAAAAGGAAGTGCACTGGCTGGTACTGCTACTAATACAGGAGAAGGCCCCTTTTTATCTGCAGAAAGAAAAGCTGCTGCAAAACTAATTCTGCAATACAATAGGGGTAAATGGAATAAATCAGAAAAGATTTTGAAACAAGCCGACGCTATTGAATTATATATTGGTCAAGGGGCATCAGGAGGAACAGGTCATGCAATTTCAGACAAGAATATTGACTGGAAAATTAAACGGGCATTAGGATTAAAAATAGGTGAACGTGCTGTTATTCCTTCTACCTTTTCTGGCATTAAAGATCTTAACTATTTAAACCACTTAGTTGCCAATTTGAAGGAAATAACAGAAGGTGTTCCTGTGGGTGTGAAACTAGCAGGGAGCAAGTATATAGAAAAGGACCTGGAAATTGTTCTAGATGCAGGGGTTGATTTTATCGCTATTGGTGGCAGTGAAGCAGGTTCTAAAGGAAGTGCACCTATCCTTCAGGATGACTTTGGGTTACCTTCTTTATTTGCACTAATAAGGGCAGCTGATTATTTAAGAGAAAGAAATTGTAAAAAAAATGTTAGTTTAATTATGGCAGGAGGCTTTTACAACCCAGGTCAAATGTTAAAAGCTATTGCTTTAGGGGCTGATGCGGTTTATATAGGTGCTATTGCTCTTTTTGCATTGTCTCATACAGAAGTTTTAAAAGCAATACCATGGGAGCCACCACCTTCTATTGTTTTTTATAAAGGACATTTTAATAATAAGTTTAATGTTAAGAAAGGTACTCAGAATTTAGCTAAGTTTTTAAAAGCATGTGAGGAGGAAATACAAGAGGGAATAAGAGCTTTAGGGAAAAAGAGTTTAAAAGAAGTTAATAAGGATGATCTGTTTGCCTTAGACCCTTATACTTCAGAGGTAGTGGGTATTCCATTAGGATATAAAAAGATTTCTTTTTAATAGAAGTTTAAAACAGCTATAGGGTAAAGGCAATTGCCATAGCATATATAAAAAACCATGTAGTAATTCCATATTATCATTAATAGAGAAGGAAAATGCAAGTGAAAAGTGAATATTATTAGTTGGTAATGTTTAATTTAATAAATAAAGTAGGTAGTATAAATGGAATGTTTGAGCGGAATTGTGGAAAGAATCACCTTTCAAAATGAGGAAAATGGTTTTAGTGTAATAAAAATTCGTTCCAAAGGGTATTCTGATCTGGTTACGGTAGTAGGTAATATAACCGGTATTAATGTAGGTTCTGTTGTTAATCTAAAAGGACAGTGGCGATTTGATAGTAAATACGGGAAGCAATTTGCAGTAAAAGAGTATACTGAAACAATACCGGCTACCGTTGCCGGTATTGAGAAATATTTGGGTAGCGGACTTATTAAAGGAATTGGTCCTGTTAATGCCAGGCGCATAGTTAAAAAATTTAAAGAAGATACCATTAGAATTATTGAGGAAGAACCTGACCGGTTGGTTGAAGCGGAGGGAATAGGTTTAAAAAGGGTGGAAATGATTAAAAAAGCCTGGCAGGAGCAAAAAGAAATCAAAAATGTCATGCTTTTCTTACAAAGCCAGGGTGTTTCAACTTCTTTTGCCGTAAAAATCTATAAAACCTACGGGAATGACAGTATCAAACTGGTTAGGGAAAATCCTTACCGGCTGGCCGATGATATTTGGGGTATAGGTTTTAAAACAGCTGATCAAATTGCCAGAAAGATGGGTTATGATCCTAACTCTTATGAACGTTGTCGGGCTGGGATTATCTATAGCTTAAACCAGCTAGCCAATGATGGCCATTGTTTTGCTACCAGGCAGCAGTTGGAAAAGTTGGGGATAGAAATACTGGAAATAGAAAAAGAAAAAGTAGAAGATACCCTTAAGAAAATGCTTCAAGAAAAATCAATAATTTTTGAAGGGGAAGATGCTTTTTATTTACCACCTTTTTTTTATAGTGAACTGGGTGTAGCGGAAAAGATAAAGGAATTAATCAGTAAGGAAAGCAAATTCAAGTCCTTTGGAGTGGAAGAAATTATTGAACAGGTACAAAGAGAAAACGGGATCATATATGATGAAATTCAATTACAAGCTATCCGGGCAGCAGTTTCATCAAAGTTTATGGTTCTAACAGGAGGTCCGGGTACTGGAAAAACAACCACTACCCTGGCAATTATTAAAATATTTGAAAAAATGCAAGCCAGGGTTTTATTAGCTGCACCTACGGGACGAGCTGCCAAGCGGTTAGCAGAAGCTACTGGTATGGAGGCTAAAACTATCCACCGGCTATTAGAGTTTAAACCAGCTGATGGTTACCTGCGCAATTCAGATAATCCCCTGGAGTGTGATGTGTTGATTATAGATGAAACTTCTATGGTGGATATAATTCTCATGTATAACCTACTTAAAGCAGTACCCCGAGACGCTGTTGTTATTTTGGTAGGGGACGTTGACCAATTACCTTCAGTGGGACCGGGTAATGTCTTAAGAGATATTATTGCTTCTGGTATTGTTAATGTCGTAAAACTAACAAGGATTTTCCGGCAGGCTCAGGGTAGTATGATTATTACCAATGCCCATAAAATAAATAAAGGAATTTTTCCCGTGGTTAAAAGTGACAGGAAAAGTGATTTCTTTTTTATTGCCGAAAATGATCCCCAAAAAATAGTGGAACAAATTAAATCCCTTTGTTCCCAGAGGTTATCTAAATATTACAAGGTGGACCCTATCGCTGATATTCAGGTTATTACTCCCATGCAAAGGGGGGAGGTAGGTGCCCGTAATCTTAATGAGGTATTACAGGAAACATTAAATCCCACTAGTGTTTATACCTACAGTGGGGGTACTAAATTTAAGCTTAATGATAAAGTCATGCAAGTAAAAAACAATTATGATAAAAATGTATTTAATGGTGATATTGGAAGGATAACTCATATCGATTTAGAAGATAAACAAGTGAGAATAATGTTTGATGATCTAGAAGTTGAGTATGATGTAACAGAGCTGGATGAAGTAGTTCTAGCTTATGCTACTACTGTCCATAAAAGTCAGGGTTCGGAGTTTAAAATTGTAGTGGCACCTTTGGTAACCCAGCACTATATGATGTTACAAAGGAATTTACTGTATACCTGTATTACTAGGGCTAAAAAAATTTTTATCTTGATAGGTTCCAAAAAAGCACTGGCCATGGCTATTAAAAATAATAAGGTAACTCAAAGAAATACAATGCTGGCAGAAAGGCTAAAGGAAGCGGATATACTAAAGGGTTGAAATTTTCTGTCAGACATACTAACGGGTTAAGATTTTTCGTCTGACAATACTTAAGGGTTAAAATCTTACGTCTGACATACTAAAAGGTCTAGCTATTGCTTCTGACTTGTAAACGATTTAAATTAGGAGGATGGTAGTATGGGGCTAATTACTTTGTTTATTTCGGCATTAATTATGGGTTTTTCCGGAGCTATGATGCCCGGGCCTATGTTAACGGCAACTATAAATGAAAGTTATCACCGGGGATTTAGTGCGGGACCAAGGATAATTGTCGGGCATAGTTTTTTAGAATTAATTTTAGTAATAGGTTTAATCATGGGCTTAGGGAAATTTATTTTGATTAATTATGTAAAGACCGCTATCGCATTAGTAGGAGGCCTTTTCTTACTGTGGATGGCTTGGGGAATTATCAGAGATGCAGGTTTTAATAAAATAAAATTAGAAATGGTTGCTACAGGTTCAACACAAAAATTTCAGCCGGAGGTGGTAGGGATATTAACCAGCCTTTCCAATCCTTACTGGACATTGTGGTGGGCAACTATTGGTTTGAGTTATCTGGTGATGGCTTATGATAAAGGGATTTTAGGTTTAATAGCTTTTTACCTGGGACATATAAGTTCGGACTTCATCTGGTATACCTTTATTGCTCTAGCCGTTTCCTCCGGTAAAAAATATATTTCCCAGAAAATTTATCGTTTTATATTACTGATATGTGGTGTTTTTTTATTTTTTCTCGCTATTTATTTTATGTATTCGGGAATTATATTTATAATTTAAAATGTCTCGTAGTAAGTTAATTGAATATTTTTACTTAAAAATATGGAAATAATCACCTTTCAAAAAAAGTATAAAAATCTTCCTCCTAGAAGATAATAAATTTTGAAAGGAGATGAAAAGATGAATCAACAACATATACATTGTATTGTTAATGATTGTCACTATTGGGCACAAGGAAACAAATGTGTAGCAAATGAAATTCTTGTAGCAACTGACCAATTTGGAGAAAACCAACCTGATAGAGTTGATGCAGCTATGGCAAAACAACTATCCCCGGAACAAGCCGGAAACTGCCTGGGAACATGCTGTAAAACTTATGTTCAAAAAGGGTCAAATCAAATAGGTATAGATAACGTTAAAAAGCAAAATACTTTTTAAACACTGGACTCATATTTGAGTCCATCTTTTCTATTTGAGTTTAGGAGGTATACCTATATGTCAAAAAAGGGGAATTAGAAACTTTTTAGGTTTTTCTATAGATTAATCAGTAAGTCGAAATAAGTTTGTTTTTCCTATCTCCATTTTAAGAATAACTTTTCCAGGTATACAACTGCTTTATACATAATGGCGGCAGCAGCTGCCAGGATGATTACACTGGTCATAACCAGGTCCAGCTTAAAAACCTGCCCGCCGTAGACTATTAAATATCCCAGTCCTGCTTTGGAAACCAAAAACTCTCCCACAATAACTCCTACCCAAGATAATCCTACATTAATTTTTAAAGCTGATATGATCGTAGGTACACTAGCGGGTAAGATTACTTTTTGTAAAATTTGTAGTTTTGTGGCTCCAAAGGTTTTTAATAGTTTGATTTTATCACCATCAACCTGGGTAAAGCCGGAATATACCCCTAAAATAGTGACAATTAAGGATATAAATAAAGCCATGGCGATAATGGCCGGGGGTCCATTTCCTATCCAGACGATTAGGATAGGGCCCAGGGCAATCTTAGGTAGTGCATTCAAAACCACCATATAGGGGTCTAAAACTTCCGCTGTAAAGTCTGACCACCATAAGATAATTGCAAAAATTGTCCCCATGAGGGTACCGGAAATAAAGCCGATCATAGTTTCCAAAAGTGTTATGCCTGTATGGTAATACAAAACTCCTTCCCGGTGTAAGTTTATTAAGGTTTTCCATATTCTTGACGGCTGACTAGTTATAAAAGGATCGATCCACCCCAGCCTTCCCGCTATTTCCCAAATTATGATAATCCCTATAAGTAGTAAAATTTGCGTACCCAATATTTTTCGGCGATATATTTTTCTCTCTCGTAAGTAAGCTTCGTGTTCTGGTGATATAACTTGAACAGGTATAATTTTTTTAGACATGGACATCCAAATCCCTCCATATCTTGTTGAAATACTCCCTAAATTCCGGAGCTTCCCGGCAGCCTATGGGTGTTTTTACATCACAGGTTAATTGAATGGTATAAGTATTTTTTATGGTTCCCGGCCTCTTAGATAAAACTACCACTTTATCGGCCATACTGATGGCTTCTGCTAAGTCATGGGTGACCAGGATAGCTGTTTTGTTTTCTTTATTGATGATTTGTTTTACTTCATCAGTTACAATTAGTCGGGTCTGGTAATCCAAGGCGGAAAAGGCTTCATCCAGTAAAAGAATATCAGGGTTAATGGCCAAGGTACGAATCAAAGCTACCCTCTGTCTCATTCCCCCCGATAACTGGCTGGGGTATTTATGTCTGAATTCAAATAATCCGTAATCCCGGAGAAGTTTCCTGGTAAAGTTTACGGTTTGTTCATTTAGGTTTTTTTGTATCTCCAATCCCAGAATGACATTTTTCCAAATATTCCGCCATTCAAATAACTGGTCCCTTTGAGGCATGTAGCCCACCATATCGGTGGGCCGGCACACAATTTTATCATTAATTAAAACTTCTCCTTCCGAGGGTTCAATTAGACCTGCAATAATATTTAATAAAGTAGATTTTCCACAACCACTTGGTCCGACTATACTGATAAATTCTCCTTCGTAAATGTCCAGAGAGACGTTTTTTAAGGCTTCAATTTCACCTTCGGGACTTTGATATTTCATGGAGATATTCCTTATTGATACAAGAGGTTTAGCCCTCACTAATCATCTCTCCCTTCAAAAAAGGATAAACAGTTTATTATATAAAATTATTTCACTGTCTCAATTGCTTTTTCTGCAAATTGGTTTGTAACTAACTTCTCATAAGGTGCTCTTTTGTCTAACTCACCGGCTAGCTGTATTACATCCTGTAAACGCTTAAAAGCTTCTTCAGTAAATAAAGGATTTTCGGCCCAGGCATCTATTTCTTTATACCGTTTGGCAACTGCTGTTAGAATTTTTTCATCGGCATCTGGAAAAGAAGGTTTAATAGCCTTGGCAATTTCTTCGGGAGAATGATTGGCTGTCCATTGTTGCCCGCGATAAATAGCATTGGTAAACCTTTGTATGATATCTTTATTTTTTTCGATAAAACTTTTCTTAGCCGAGAAAACTGTATAAGGAATCTCTCCGCTTTCCTGGCCTACGGAAGCTACAACATAGCCTGAGCCGGCCTGTTCCAGTGTCGCAGCTACAGGCTCAAATAAGGTTACATAATCTCCAGTTCCACCTGTAAAAGCTCCTGCCATCAGGGCAAATTGAATATTGGTCAGTACAGTTACGTCTTTACCGGGGATAATGCCTTTATTTTTTAGTACATATTCCAGGGTCATTTCAGGCATGCCACCTTTACGACCACCGATTATGGTAGTACCTTTGACCTTTTCCCAGGTAAAGTTAGGATCGGGTTGCCTGGCTACTAGGAAAGACCCATCTCTTTTGGTCAATTGAGCAAAGTTTACGGCATAATCTTCTTTACCCTGATTATAAACATAAACTGTAGCTTCAGGTCCCATAAAGCCAATGTCAGCTTGACCAGATAAGAGGGCAGTCATAACTTTATCCGCCCCTTGACCGGTAGTTAACTCCAGTTGAATACCTTCCTCTGCAAAGAATCCTTGATTGATAGCAACATACATAGGTGCGTAGAAAACAGAGTGGGTAACTTCATTTAACCTGACTTTAGTTAATTTTTGTTCTCCACATCCTACTAATGAAAGTGTAATTACGGCTATGATTGTTAACAATACTAACCAGCTAACAAATTTTTTCATAACAACTTTCGCCTCCTTGAATTTTCCCGCCATTCCTGGGCTCCTTATCATGATATTAATTAAAGACATTTTTTGTTACTATGTTTTAGTGTTTAGACCTAATTTTTATAATTTACAGGTAGGTAATTTATAGTAATTTATTTAATGGAACACTTTCTCATAAAGTCTCATAAAATAATGGTTTTTTTTTCATAAGTTCCCGGGAAGGAGTTGGTTAGTAAAATAGCGAAAAGGTTAGAAGAAATTTTCTGAGAAGAGGCGATTGGTTTGCGCTGGAAATCAATAATAATTTTAGTTTTTGTTATTTTAGTAGTAAGTTTTTTAATTACAGATAAACCGGAAAATTTGCATAATGGGCAAAAACCACATCTGATAGGAGTTCTTGCTTCTAATGATTTACGAATGGCAAAAGTTGAAGGACTAAAGGCCGGTTTGCATGATTTAGGATTTCGGGAGGATAAAGACCTACAATTTATCGTTAAAAATGCCGAGTCTAAGCGGGAAAACTTATTACCTTTAGCTCGAGAACTATTAGAAGCGGGAGTAAAGGTAATAGTAACAACCGGTAGGGTAGAGACAGAGGTTATAAAACGGGTTACCCGGGGAACAGATATACCTATTGTATTTATGGGCTTGACAGCCCTTACCCAGGATAATCTGGTCAAAAACTTGTTACACCCTCAAGAAGGACTTACAGGTATACAAAATGACCATGCCACTTTATCGGGCAAACGCTTAGAATTACTGACAAAGCTACTACCTAACCTTAACAAGGTATTAGTAGTCTATGATCCTAAGGTTGTTCCTGCTCTGGAAAGTCTGTACTCAACACAAATTGCGGCTCAAATGTTGGAAATAGATTTAGAAATTGTAACTGTAAGCACTATAAGTGAAATCAAAGAAATGTTTTCCGGTAATTTGGAAGGAATATCGGCAGTTTTATTATTACCTAGTTTCTTTTTGGAAAGTGAAGGGGCCCGTGTTCTTGTACCTCTGGCTAAGGAAAGAGGGCTGCCGGTGATGGGAGTGGAACACGGTACCGATGTTGATTTATTTGCAATCTACGGGATAACTCCCTATGATCAAGGAAGACAAGCAGCCAGGATACTGGCCAAAATTTTAGAAGGGCAAAAAGTAGAAGATATTCCTGTTGAACCACCTGCAGAATTAAAATTAACTGTTAACCTCGGGGTTGTT
>JASKKI010000081.1 GCA_030154225.1 Clostridia bacterium
GCACAATATCCCGAGTGTCAGGAAGGTGTAAGTATAAAAGGACCTGTGGAGTTTCATTTGTTGGAAAAAAACATTACGGAAGAACTGGAAGAAGAGTGGACTCCTCTGGAAAGGGAAGCGCTAATCATTGGCAGAAGAATTAAAGAATTCATTACTAATAATTATCTGGTTTATGACAAAAAATTGAATAATTACCGCCCCGTTACTTATGCCGATATAGTAATTTTACTCCGTTCTCCTAAAGGAACGGCAGAAACTTTCCTGGAACAATTTCGCCTGATGGGGATACCGGTCTATGCCGAATTAGGGAGCGGCTATTTTAAAGCCACGGAGATACAGGTAATATTATCTTTATTAAAAGTGATAGATAATCCTCGCCAGGATATACCTCTGGCCGGAGTTTTAAGGTCACCAATTATGGGTCTGAGTGCAGAAGATTTAATAAGTATTCGGTTAAACTGCCCTCAAGGGGATTTTTATGAAGCAGTAGTGAAAACATCTCAACTGGAAAAAGATCAATTAGCTTTAAAACTGAAGGGATTCTTGCAGCAATTAGAAAAATGGAGAACACTGGCCCGCCAGGATGATCTAGCAAACCTGATTTGGACTTTATATAGGGAAACAGGTTATTTTGATTATGTAGGGGCCATGCCGGGAGGCAGCCAACGTCAAGCTAACCTCAGGGCTTTACATGACCGGGCTAGGCAATATGAAACAACTAGCTTCAGGGGGCTCTTTATGTTCCTGCGTTTCTTAGAAAGGATGCAGGAAAATCAAAGTGATTTAGAAGCAGCAAAAGCTTTAAGTGAAAATGAAAATGTAGTACGAATTATGAGTATTCATAAAAGTAAAGGCCTGGAATTTCCTGTAGTTTTTGTAGCTGGTCTGGGTAAAGAATTTAATATGCTGGATACCAGACAGGATGTGACATTGCATAAAGAATTGGGGTTGGGACCTGTTTATATAGATGCTGAAAAAAGAATTAAATACCCGACAATTGCCAAGTTAGCCATCGATAATAAGATTAAATTTGAAACCTTGGCTGAGGAAATGCGTATCCTTTATGTTGCTTTAACCAGAGCCCGGGAAAAATTAATTTTGGTTGGTTCTGTCCGGGACCTTAAAAAGAAGGTTGAGGACTGGTGTCAGTTTATAAATTATCCTGAAATTAAAATTCCCGATAGTCAACTTGTCCAGGCCAGGACTTACCTGGATTGGATTGGGCCCAGTTTAGTCAGGCACAGTGATAATAGGAGGTTGTGTTTAATTACCGGAATGGATCATGGAGAGCCCAATTTAAAAGATAACTCAACCTGGTATATTGAAATTTACCAGGAAGGAATTTTTCTGGAACATGATACGGAAGTTGCTGTTACCCGCGAAATCCTTGAGTACATAAAAGAATTTCGACCTGTTCAAGTAAATCCTTACCTGTATGATAAAATTTCTCAACGGCTTGACTGGCATTACCCTTTTGAAAAGTTAATTAATAAGAGAGCTAAGGTAACAGTTACCGAAATTAAACATAAATTTCAAGAACTAGTTCTAAAAGAGGAAGGTATTAAACATTACAGAGGCTTTAGTAAACGGCCGGTATTTTTGCAAAAAAATAAAGGCCTTTCTGCTCAGGAAAAAGGTTCAGCTTTACACCTGGTAATGCAACATATTGATTTAAGCCGGGAAATAATCGATGAAGAATATCTGGAAAGCTTATTAGTTAATCTGGAAAACCGGGAGATTTTGACCAAGGAACAACGCCAGGTGATTAATAAATATGTCATTGTTGACTTCTTTAGGAGTTCTATAGGAAAACGCTTATTAAAAGCCCAACGGGTAAAAAGGGAAGTACCTTTTAGTTTGGCTTTACCGGCCTATGAGGTATATGATGACCTGGAAGAAACTGAAGAAAAGGTGCTTTTACAGGGTGTAATAGATTGTTTGTGGTTTGAGGATGGTGGCTGGATTTTACTGGATTATAAGAGTGATAATGTTCAACCCGAAGGTGTTGACCAGTTTGTTAGGCTTTATACGGGGCAAATTAATTTATATACCCGGGCAGTAGAAACCATCTGGAAACAACGGGTACTAGAAAAATATTTATATCTGTTCAGTTTGGGGAAAGAAATAAAAATTAACTGAAAAAGGTTAAGTGAGGAGTGGATGTTTTGCGAATCCTACATACTTCCGACTGGCATTTAGGTCGTTCCCTGGAGGGTAGGGATAGAACTGATGAACAAGAAGAATTTATTGCCGAAATGTGTGATATAGCAGAAAAGGAAAAAGTAGATTTAATTCTTATTTCCGGTGATATTTTCGATTCTCCCAATCCCCCAGCTAAGGCAGAACAATTGTTTTACCAGGGGTTGTATGAGCTGGCTCAGGGAGGTAGAAGGGGAGTAATCGCTATTGCCGGCAACCATGATAATCCTGAGCGCTTAAAAGCATCTGATCCCCTGGCAGAACAACTGGGGATAACTCTTTTAGGGCTGCCAAAAGACCAGGCTCTTGTTTCTAAAAGAAGCTCCGATGGTGTTAGAAGACTAGCCGCTGGTCCGGGTTGGCTGGAAGTTGTTGTTCCCAGCTGTGACCACTCTGCGGTAATTATTACCCTTCCCTATCCTTCTGAGCAACGTTTAAAAGAAATACTGGTGGAAGAGTTAGATGAAGAAGTTTTACAAAAAAACTATTCGGAAAGGGTTGGAGCAATCTTTCGCAATTTAACCCGGTATTACCGTAATGATAGTATAAACCTGTGTATGAGTCACCTTTTTATTAGAGGCGGCAAGGAAAGTGATTCCGAGAGACCTATTCAACTGGGAGGGTCCCCTACAGTTGATACAGAAATGCTTCCTATTAACGCTCAGTACATAGCCCTGGGTCATCTACACCGGCCTCAAAGGGTAGGTGCTTTAGAACATGCCCGCTATTCGGGGTCACCCTTAAGCTATAGTTTCTCTGAAGCAGGGCAGATTAAGGTGGCATATCTGGTCGATTGTGTACCAGGTCAAAAGGCTGAGGTTAGAGAAATTCCTTTAGTAAGTGGACGACCTTTAGTAAAGTGGGAAGCACAATTTGGGTTAGAACAGGTGCTTAAATGGTGTGAGGAAAATAGGGATCCTAGGGCCTGGATTGATCTTCTAATTTATATGGATAAACCTTTAAGCCTTAGTGAGATTAAACAATTAAAGGAAATACGTCCTGAAATTATCAATATTCGACCTATTCTAAAAAATGAGCAGGCTAAAAGTATTATATTAGAAAACAGGATTAATCTACCTATTGACCAACTTTTTCGACAATTCTATCAGAAGAATTATCAGATTGAGCCCAGTCCAGAACTAATAAAGCTCTTTTTGGAATTATTGGTAGATGAGAAAGAAGGTGAAGCTTCTTGAGACCCCTGTTTTTAAAAATTTCCGGGCTAAATAGCTTTCGGGAAGAACAACAAGTAGACTTTACTTCCCTTTGTGAAATAGGAGTATTCGGTATTTTTGGACCTACAGGAAGTGGTAAATCTACAGTATTAGATGCAATTACCTTAGCTCTATACGGTAAAGTAGAGCGTGCTAAAGGTGGTACTCATGGAATAATTAATCAAAATGAAGATAGGGCTTATGTCAGGTTTAGTTTTCAAGTGGGAAGTAGACGTTTTACAGCGGAAAGGACATACAAAAAAGGAAATGACGGTAGTGTTAATCAATACAGTTGTCGATTAATAGAAGAGATGGAAGAAGGTTTTAAGGTACTTGCGGAAAAGAAAAGGGAAATGGATGAGCAAATTCAGAACATACTGGGTCTGACTGTAGAAGATTTTACCCGGGCTGTTGTCTTACCCCAGGGCAAATTTCAAGAGTTTTTAACCCTTCAAGGTTCTGAAAGAAGAAAGATGTTGCAGAGAATTTTCACTTTAGAAAAGTATGGAGAGGAACTTACTAAAAAAATAAAAGATAGATTAAATACAGCAAAATTAAAAGAGGAACAAATAAGGAGTCGGCAAAGTGAATTGGGAGATGCGTCGGCAGAAGCGGTAAAACAAGCCCAAAATACCTTAAAAAGTCACCTGGATATTTTGAAAGACTTAAAAGAACAGGAGCAAAAGATAAAAAAAGAACATGAAGAATTGAAACAAGTAATACAATGGCAGGCTGAATTAACTTCCGAATTGGAGAAAATGAAAATATTAAAAACCCGGGAACAAGAGCTAAAGAAAAAAGAAGAAAAACTTGAATTGGCTTTAAGGGCTATTCATGTTAAGCCTTTTTTAGATATAGTTAATAATGAACTTAAAAACCGGGCAACTGTTGCCCTAAAAGCTAACCAACTGGAAAAAGAAGTAGAAACAAGTAAGCTGGAGTTTGAAAGGGTAGAAAAACTTGCTCTAACCTGGCAGGACAAAGTAGCCACCAGGGGTGAGGAGCTGAAGTTTAAGCTTAGGAAATTGGATGAAGTACTTGAATTTGAGCAAAAAAGAGACGAAATGCAAAATATACGGGAAAAATTGCAAGGAGAATATAAAGAGCTAAATAGTTTAAATAATGGTTTACTGGAAGAAATTAAGCAATTGGAGCGTTCCAGAGCATTGTTGCAGGATAGAAAAAAATTGATTAACCAGGAAATAGAAAAACAAGGGAGTATAGTAGAAAAACAGGAAGAGGCAGAACAACAAAAAGAGGCCTGGTTAGCTTTACAGGAAGTTGAAAAACGTTTTTCAGAACTGGAAAAGGAAATGAAAATAAAAGAAGAAAATATTAAAACCATCAAAGAAAAATTATCCAGACTTAAAAAACAGGTTGATGAAGTAAATGTTAGTCTTACTTCAGCTGAAAAAAGTTTGGATAGTTTACCCCTCCCTCCTTTAGACCAGGCTCAATTAAACCGGCGTCGAGATGAAATCAATAAGTTGGAGAAAATGATCATGACCCTGGAGTATTATCACCAGGAAATAGAAAAAACGACGCAGGAATTAGATAAAAGTGAACAGGAAAAGGTTTTTTTACAAAAGAAGTTTGACAGAGAAGAAAAGCGGTATAATTTTTTACATCATAAAGAGGAACAAATAGTTAAGGATATAAAAAGGCTGGAACAAACCCTGGAAGAGATGGAAAGGGCTAATTATGCTGCTCTTTTAAGTAATCAATTAACGGCTAATCATCCCTGTCCGGTCTGTGGTTCTTTAGAACACCCCCATCCATTTACTCAACAGGAAGAACATTTGGAAAAAATAACTGATCTGAGAAAAGACCTAGTAGGCAAAAAAGACCAATTAAATCAACTTGAAACAGAACTTAAAGATGTTTTTCAGGGCCAATCAATTCTGAGAGCCCAGTTAGCCAATCTTGCAAATAACAATTCTAGACTAAAGGAAGAATTGGAAAAAGCAAAGGAAAAACTCGAGGAAATTACCAGTCAATTTCCGTTAAACTGGCAAAAACTAAGCCTGGAGGAAATAAAGAACAATCATAAAGTAGAGCTGGCAGATCTTAATAAAGTTCAGGAAAATATAGAGCAATATATAAAGACCAAAGAAAAGCTGGGTCAGGAAATAAACCTGATTAAAGATAAATATACTAAACTGAAACTAGAGCAAAGGGAAGAAGCTGCTAAATTAACAGCGTTAGAAGCAGAACAGGAGAGAATTCATAATAAATTCAAGTTAGTGCTTTCGGAAAGAGAGGAAAAAGCGACCAGTTTTATAAAATTAGCAAAGGGACAATCAGGTCAGGAAGTCATGGCCAGGGTTCAATCTATTCGTAAAGCTCGCCAGGAATTAGAATACCTAAGAAAAGAAGAAAGGCAAATAACTGAAAGCCTGGAGAATATTATTGATAACTTATTTAAAAAGAAAGAGGAAAAAGAAAAGGTCCAACAAAAGATTGAAGCCTTAATCAATGAGGGACAAAGCTATAAAAGACAGGTGATGGAACTTACGGAAAAAATTAATGAAGTTACCCAGGGGAAAAAAGTTATTGAAGTTCGGGATATAGTTGAAAATGAGTTAAAAGAATTAAATAATGGTTTAGCCAGAGTACTTGATGAAAAGGAAAAAAAACAAAAGATCTGGTCCGAAAAGAAAACCATTTTTTATAGTACCCAACAGGAGTTAGAGCAAATAGGAAAAAGGTTGGAAAAGGCGCAAAAAGAAATGAAATTAAAATTAGCCCAGTATAATTTTGTTTCCCAGGGTCAAGTAGAAGCCAGTTTGTGTACTGATCAAGAAATGGATTTTATGAAAAACGAAATTAATGAATATAACCAGGACAAACTAATTACTGAAAAAAATATAACAGACTATCAAAAAAAATTAGCCGGTCGCAGGCTATCTGAGGAAGAATGGAATGATTTTCAGGAAAAAATGCTACGAGTCCAAACTGAGCTAGAAAATCAGATTGAAATAGTGCATAAAATGGAGGACCGTTTGGAAATACTTGAGAAAAATCACTTGCGCTGGCAGGAGCTTGAAAAAGAACGTAAAAACTGGCAAAGTTTAATGGATAAGTTATCACAACTGGAAAAACTGTTTCGTGGTAATACCTTTGTGGAGTTTTTAGCTGAAGAACAATTGATGCATGTGGCTATAAATGCCTCTCAAAGATTGGGTGAATTGACCAATTATCGTTATGCACTGGAAGTTGATTCTGAAGGTGGTTTTGTCATCAGGGATGATGCCAATGGTGGATTGCGCCGTCCGGTTACTACTTTATCAGGTGGAGAAACATTTCTTACTTCTTTAGCTTTAGCCCTAGCCCTATCTAGTCAAATTCAATTAAGAGGCAAATATCCTTTAGAGTTTTTCTTTTTAGATGAAGGCTTTGGCACCCTGGACAATCATTTACTAGAAATAGTAATAAACTCTCTGGAAAGATTGCATTTGGAGAAAATGACCATTGGCGTGATCAGTCATGTTCCCGAATTGCGTGCACGTATGGCCCGCAGTCTTTTGGTTGAGCCTGCTGAAAGAGGCGGTAGGGGAACCAGGCTGAGAATTGAAAAAGCATAAATGATAAGTGGCAGTTTATCCACTTTTTAAAGGGAGTTTTTTTAATGAAAAGAATCTTAGTTTCATTCTTAACTTTAGCCGTTCTATTTATTGGTTGTGGAACAAAAGAGCTAAAATTGGAAGATATTAAAGCATTAACATTTACTATAGGTCGGTCAGGGCAGAAAGGACAAAATGTAATTATTTTTGAAGATCCTGAAAAAATTAAACATTTTTTTGCTATCGAAAAAAAGCTAGTAAATTATGAACCTAAGGAGCAAGTGCCATGTACTTGGAAACTGGATATAAAATTTGTATATCATTTACAGGATGGGACTATCATAGAACGGAGTTATAAAGAAATAAGGTTTATGGATGAACATTTAAAGGCTTTATATAACAGTTTGGAATCTGAAGAAAAGCAAACAATTCCTTTATTTAAACTTATTAAAGGAAAAATTAAAAAAATATAAATTTTTATTATGGGATTAAAAAATGCTCAGGCAGTTTAAAATCTTAAACTGCCTGATTTATGTGCAAAATATGTCGAAAATAAGAAACAGGATGCCAAGGAAATTAGCAAAAGTTAGGATATTAAAGTATATATTATAAAGAGGCAAAATTAATAAAATTTACAAATTTTTTAAATAAATTACCTTAAATTGTCGAAAATTAAGTGGAAAATTTTGAGATAATAAGATATAATTATAACCAAATTTGTGGATTGGAGGCATTTATTGGAAACAATTTGCCAACACTAAAAATATTTTTCTAGTGTTGGCTATTTTTTAAGAGGAATTTTTTCAAGGGGGTGAAAGAAAAAATTTGTTTAAGTTTATTTATAAATGAATTTTCCGAAAAGGGTAAATTATCCGAAAGGGTAAGACGCAAAGCTATGGGTCTAAGGTTTATTACTATGATTGCCAGGCTGCCTAATATATATTGGGTAAAATATTTTAAACACTTTACAAGGGTGCAAGTAAGTGAACGTAAAATACATAAATTCATTTTTGATAATCTTTGATACTCAGGAGGAACTTTTGATAATTATTGGTGTAACGGGGGAAATGAATGGTAAAGTAATATTAAAGTCAGCCAAAAAGAGTAAATTACTTGTGGTGCCTATTAAGATTTCTGATGAAATAAAAATAACTGTTAATATTTCAACTGAAAGAAAAGCAGCTTAATAAAGGAGGTTTTTAGTTGAAATGGCTTACAAAGTATTAGTAGTAGATGATGCAGGATTTATGAGAATGATGATTAAAGATATCTTAAGTAAAAATGGTTATCAAGTAGTAGGTGAAGCAGAAAATGGTCAAAAAGCTGTAAAAAAATACCAGGAGTTAAAACCGGATATAGTAACAATGGACATAACTATGCCCGAATTGGATGGAATCGGAGCAGTAAAGGAAATAAAAAAAATAGATCCTAATGCCCGGATACTTATGTGCAGTGCAATGGGGCAACAGGCTATGGTTATTGATGCTATTCAAGCAGGGGCAAAAGACTTTATTGTAAAACCATTTAAGCCGGAAAGGGTTTTAGAAGCGGTAACCAAAGCTCTAGCTTAGTTCTGTACGGAGGTGGTAGAGTGAGTGTTAATGAATATTTAAATCTATTTTTAGAAGAAGCAAGGGAGCATTTGCAAATTTTAAATGATGAATTATTAAAATTAGAACAAAATCCTGCTGATAAAGGAGCGGTTGATGAGATATTCAGAGCGGCCCATACCCTTAAAGGTATGTCGGCAACCATGGGTTATGAAAAAATAGCTGAACTGACCCATAAGATGGAAAATATATTAGACGAGTTAAGGGAAAGTAAGATTGTTTTTAGTGAAAATTTGAGTGAACTGCTTTTTAAATGCGTAGATGCTTTGGAAACAATGGTAGAGAATGTAGCCACTGAAAACAGTGAAAAATTTAATATAAGTGGTATTTTAAATGATTTAAAAAACTTCAACCAAAAGGATATAGGAATAACTCAAAATCACGAAATGGGAGTAAATAATAAGTTAGAATTGAATGACTATGACCATAATTTAATTAAAGTTGCTCAGGAACGGAATTTTAACATTTATGAAATAAAAGTGGAAATTGCCCCTGAGTGTGTAATGAAATCGGTAAGGGCCTTTATGGTATTTAATAGTTTAGAGAAATTGGGTGAAGTGGTTAAATCTGTACCTCCTGTTCAAGATATAGAAGACGAAAAATTTGAAAAAGATTTTATTGTTGTGTTAATTACAGATAAAACACAAAATGAAATAGCAAAGGTATTAAACCAAATAAGTGAAGTAGAAGTTAAAGAAATTGGATCCTTGGGTTTAATTAATGGATCAACACCCCAGGAAACTAATTCTGTTCAAGAGATAAGTTCCTTTTCCAAGACGGAAGATGCAAAAAAAGGTATCAATAATAAAATCAGCCAGACAGTTAGAGTTGATATCAGTAAGCTCGACAAGTTGATGAATTTAGTGGGAGAATTGGTAATCAATAAAACCAGGTTAGAACAAATTTTTAGAACCAATGATTTGTCAGCCTTAAATGAAACTGCAGAGCAGATAGATAGAATATCGGCAGATTTACAAACAGTAGTTATGGATGTACGGATGGTTCCTATTGAACAGGTATTTAATAGGTTCCCACGTATGGTTAGGGATTTAGCTAAAGAATTAGGTAAAGAGATAAATCTGATCATGGAAGGTAAAGAGACTGAACTAGATCGAACAGTAATTGATGAAATAGCTGATCCATTGGTTCATCTAATTCGTAATTCTATAGACCACGGTATCGAAAGTTTGGAAGAAAGGCGGAAAAAAGGAAAACCTGCTCAGGGAACTTTGCGTTTAAGTGCAAAGCAGGAAGGTAATTCTATTATCATTTTAGTTGAAGATGATGGTCAGGGAATTAATCTGGAAAAAGTAAAAAGCAAAGCTCTGGAGAAGGGAATTATCACTACTAATCAACTAGAGCAAATGGATGAGAATAGTATAGTTGACCTGATCTTTAGTCCTGGTTTTAGTACTGCAAGCCAGATAACTGATATATCAGGTCGTGGGGTGGGTCTTGATGTTGTCAGGTCAAAAATTCAATCCCTTAAAGGAAATGTTGCTGTGGAAAGTAAAGAGGGGCAAGGTTCTAAGTTTACCATTAAATTACCTTTAACTTTAGCTATTATTCAAGCTTTAATGGTTAAAGTAGGCCCAGAAATTTATGCTATACCTCTGGCTAATATTAATGAAACTACTAGTATTAATTTAAATGATATTAAAAAAGTACAGGACCAGGAAGTAATGGTTTTAAGAAACCATGTCCTACCTTTAGTACGTCTTGCGAAAGTTCTAGAAGTCCCCAATATGGATAATTATGAATCTGAAGAATTATTTGTGGTAGTAGTAAGAAAAAATAACAAGTTTATAGGTTTAATTGTTAATGAACTTATTGGCCAACAAGAAATCGTAATCAGCTCCCTGGGTAAATTCCTTAATGGTGTACCAGGAATTGCCGGAGCAGCTATTTTAGGTGATGGCACAGTATCATTAATATTAGACATAGGTACATTGTTTTAGGGGGGAGTATAATGGGTGAAAGACAAATAATAGCATTTAGATTGGGGCAGGAAGAATATGCGATAAACATCCATGATGTTAAGGAAATAATAAGGCCGACGGCTGTTACCAGAGTGCCCAGAACTCAGGAATATATTAAAGGTGTTTTAAATCTAAGGGGTGTTGTAGTTCCAGTTCTTAATTTACATAAAAGATTGGGAAAATCTGAAGAAAATATTTCAAGTCAGTCCAGATTTATAATCTTGAATAAGGGTGATATTATTATCGGCATTACCGTTGATAATGTTACAGAAGTAATTAGATTGAGGGAAGAAGATATTGAAGTACCTGAGTTTACTGATGAAGTTGATGGGGAATTTATTGAAGGGGTAGGAAAATATCAGGATAGACTTTTACTATTATTAGATATTGAAAAAACCTTAGGAATGGAGAAGGTTAAATAGAACAAGGTGCAATTATTGCATCTTTTTTTTTAGTTTTTTTATAACCAATTTAATGAAAATGCTTTTAAGTTAATTATTGATGAAAACAGTACTAAAAATATTATAGGTAAGAAGTTAATATTTTTGTAATCTTTTTAATATATAAACTTTTTAAGTTTTAAAGGAAAAAATTTAATAATGTCTAATATATTTTCTTTGCATGGACAAATGTCCTGCCTATATATACAACAATTTATTTTACTGCAAATTATTCAAACCAGAAAAGAGGTGATATTTAGTGGATGTGCAAGAGTTAAAGGCTGCTATTTGCAAGACCATAGATGATAATAAAGAAAGAATTATTGAATTTGCCAAGTTAACAGAAAAGAATCCGGAATTAGGTTTTAAAGAAATTAAAACTGCAAGGGCTACTGCCGATTTTTTTAAGGACTTAAGTTTGACATATAGAGAAGGTCTAGCCTTAACAGGAATAAAGGCTAGTTTAAAAGAGACAAATACCGGTCCTAATGTGGCTATCTTGGGTGAACTGGATGCTGTTTTATGTCCTGATAATCCCAAGGCAGACCCCAAGACAGGTGC
>JASKKI010000082.1 GCA_030154225.1 Clostridia bacterium
AATAGCTAATAAGTAGTAATACTCCTCGATAGCTCAATGGTAGAGCACTCGGCTGTTAACCGAGTGGTTGCTGGTTCGAGTCCAGCTCGGGGAGCCAATATTTTTATATTGAAAAACTAATCCAAAAGATAATATGGAGGGGTTCCCGAGTTGGCCAAAGGGGGCAGACTGTAAATCTGTTGGCTACGCCTTCACAGGTTCGAATCCTGTCCCCTCCACCAAAAAGATTTAAATGTGAAATAGGAAGACATGATTATAATAGTCATGTCTTTTTTCTTTTTGGTTAAAAATATATATAATAGTTGTATTACGAAAATAACTATGATAAAATAATAAATGCATAAAAACCGATAAAAATACTTGGAATTAAGGAGGAAAGTATATTATGATCTACAATAATATCACAGAATTAATAGGTAGGACTCCAATTGTCAAGCTAAATAACCTTTCACAAGGGCTAGAAGCCGAAATACTGGTTAAGGTGGAATATTTTAATCCCGGTGGTAGTGTTAAAGATAGAATAGCCTTAAGTATGATTAATGCCGCCGAAAAAGAGGGTCGTATTAATAAAGATACAATTCTAGTGGAACCAACTAGTGGAAATACCGGTATTGGATTAGCAATGGTTGCTGCTTCAAAAGGTTATAAACTTGTTTTAACTATGCCCGAGACAATGAGTTTAGAAAGAAGAAATCTTTTAAAAGCCTTTGGAGCAAAATTAGTGCTAACACCTGGAGAAAAAGGGATGAAGGGAGCTATAGAAAAAGCACTGGAATTAATTGAAGATAACCCCAACTCTTTGTTACTACAGCAATTTGAGAATGTAAATAATCCTGAAATTCATAAAAAAACAACAGCAATAGAAATATTAGAAGATACAAAAGGTGACCTTGATATTTTTGTTTCAGGTGTAGGCACAGGTGGTACTGTAACTGGAGTAGGAACTATTCTTAAAGAAAAGATACCTGGTGTTAAAATAGTTGCCGTGGAGCCAATTGATTCTCCGGTTTTAAGTGGAGGACAACCAGGCCCGCATAAAATCCAAGGGATAGGAGCAGGATTTATTCCTAAAGTATTGGACACCCAGATCTATGATCAAGTAATTCAAGTGAAATCTGAAGATGCTTTTAAATGGGCCAGGGATTTAGCCCAAAAAGAAGGTTTACTGGTAGGTATATCATCAGGAGCAGCTATGTATGCAGCCGTTGAATTGGCTAAAAAACCTGAAAATAAGGGCAAAAAAATACTTGCTATTTTGCCTGATACAGGTGAAAGGTATTTATCAACTGAACTTTTTGAGTAAAACAAGAAGAAATAAACCTTTTTTGGGTGATTATATTCTAAATAATTATATAAAATTCGAAAAATATCGAGTAATAATATCAAAATTCGGGATAAATGGGATCTGAGTCCTAAGTAAATAGGACTCAGGAATGTTTCCACCTCTATTAATTTTGTGGTAAATTTTAGTAAAAATTAGATGTGCAATGGGGTGGGACTATGAAGGGATATTGTGAACTTACTGAAGAACAATTAGTCAAGTCAGCTCAAGAGGGTGATAAATTAGCTTTAGAACACTTAATTAAAATTTATCAGGGTTTACTATATTTTATTTGTGAAAAATACTTTTTAAAAGATGGAGATAAAGAGGATTTACTTCAAGAAGCCACTATAGGTTTAATCGAAGCAGTTAGAGCTTTTCGGCCGGAAAATGGTAAGAAATTTAAAAATTTTGCAATTCTTTGTATAACAAGGGAAATTGATTCTTGTATAAAAAAATCCAATCGTAAAAAACATCAAATTCTTAATGAAGCAATTCCTATTTTTTCTTATGCAGAAAATGAAGAAGAACGCACCGGTTTGGGTTATCAAACATGTATAGACAGAATATTAAAAGATGATACCCCTACACCAGAAACTCTTATCGTTGAAAAAGAGACAATAAATGAATTAATGACAAAAATTAATTCAGCTCTTTCTGAAATGGAAAAGCAGGTTTTAAAATTAAGAATTAGAGGTCACTCTTATAATGAAATAACTTTAAAGCTTAACCTACAAAATAAATCTGTAGATAATGCTATACAGCGGATTAGGAAAAAGATGGTTAGTGAATTTGATATTATTCAGACTGCTTGATGATAAATTGCAAAAACCTGGACGTTATTAGTTCCAGGTTATTTTTTATATATTTCTATTATTAGTTTCAACAAAATAAACCTTTAGTTTCTTTAGGAAGATTTTGTTTTTTACTAGCCGAAAAATAATTGATAATGTTATAATTATTACAGTTTCTGGCTAAAGGATGTGGTACCTTGGATTTTAAACGTGTAGTTAAATTAGGTATAAAAGACGGGGTAGAGACAACGTGGGAACTGGCAAAAGTAATAGTCCCCGTTTATTTTATTATTACTTTTTTAAAATATACTCCTATAATTGATTGGATGACAGAAGTGTTTCAACCAGTGACTTTATTGATCGGATTACCAGGTGAAGCAACTTTGCCAATTGTAATAGCAAATGCATTAACGGTTTATCCTGCTATCCCAGCCATAACGGCCTTGTCTTTTACTTCAAAAGAAATTACTATCATTGGGACAATAATTCTATTATGTCATAGTCTACCTGTTGAGACGGTGATTGCTAAAAAAGCGGGCTCTATCGGTTGGAAAATAATAATTATCCGTATTTTAGCAGCTATTTTGGCAGGAATAATACTTAATTTAATGATGGGAGGATAAGGTTTTGTTTGTAGACATTATAAAGGAAGCTTCAATGAATAGTATATATACCATGGCTCAGATCGCATTTATTGTTATGCCGATCATGTTTATATTAAGACTTGCTAAAGAGGCCAATCTGCTAAATAAAATCAGTAGTTATTTTGAACCTTTAACTAAAATATTGTATCTCTCCAAAGAAGCTACTTTTCCATTAATTGTAGGAATTGTTTTTGGTTTAACCTATGGCGCCGGTGTAATTGTTCAAGCTGCAAAAGAGGGACGTTTGAGCCCTAAAGACCTAATATTAATAAATGTTTTTTTAGGTTTGAATCATGCTATTTTTGAAGATACTTTTCTTTTTGCAGCTATTGGTGCTAATGCCTGGGTTATGTTTATCACCAGAACTTTGTTAGCCATCTTGATTACTTATTTATTAGGAAAATGGTTAACTGGAAAAGAAAAAAAGGAAATGTTATTGACAAGACCACTAGCATAAAAATTTTTGGCCGGTAAATTTTTGCCGGTTTTTATAATTTGGGAACTTATACTACTTTAGAATTGTTGATAGGCTTCCAAAGTAAGAAACTTATATAAATCTGTTGAAACAAGGTTGAAACTGGGAATAATTAAAATGTAGTTAAAATGCATTTATTCCTGAAAAAGGATAAGTAATTTATTTGAAAATAGAATATTTTATATTAAAGGTAGTTAAATTCACTCTGACCATGGTTGACCTTTACATAAAAAGGGTATATTATAGTTATAATAAGGTCAAAAATGGTCAGAGGTGATAAATGTGGGTAGTTTATCTAGGGAAATTGAAAAATATTTAAAAGCCTTATTAGAAAATGCAAAAAATGGGGTAATTGAAGTTCAAAGAAGTGCTCTTTCCGATTTTTTTGAATGTGTACCATCCCAAATTAATTATGTTTTAAGCACTAGATTTACACCTGCCCATGGGTATATTGTGGAAACCCGTAGAGGGGGCGGAGGTTATGTGAGGATAATAAGATTAAACTTTGCCAATAGTGATAAATTAAAGCTGTTATTTGAAGAAATTATTGGAACTGAAATATCTCAAAACCAGGCGGAAGGTCTTCTTGAATATCTGAAAAAAGAAGGAATTTTGACCAGAAAGGAAACCTTACTAATCAAAAATATTATAAGTGATAAGGTGCTTTCTACTTCACTAATAAAAAATCAGGATGCATTAAGATCAAGAATCTTACAAAGTGTTTTAGCCACCATTTTAAGGGAAGATATATAACAACAGTTGAAAAAGTGAAATAGTGTAAGGTTGAGTTTAAGGTTTAAGGATTGGAGGTTAGATATGTATGTTTTGTGAGGAATGTGAAAAACGCCCGGCAAATGTTCATATGACTAAAATTATCAACGGAAATAAGGTTGAAAAACATCTATGTGAGCAATGTGCAAAAAAACAACAGGATCAGATAGGTTTTGCCATTATACCTGATTTTTCTTTTTCTAACATTTTAAGTAGTATGTTAAATGTTGACCCATTTACATCCTTTGGAAATGTTCAGGATAATGAAATTACTTGTGACAAATGTGGTATGACTTACAGCCAGTTTGCCAAAACCGGTCGGATGGGTTGTAACAAATGTTATAGTTTCTATGGTAACAAATTAGAGCACCTATTAAAAAGAATTCAAGGTAACACCCAACATATAGGAAAGATACCAAAGCGAACAGGTGAAAATATTAGGTTAAAGCAAGAACTTAATAATGCTAGAATTGAACTACAAAAAGCTGTTCTTAATGAAGAATTTGAGAAAGCCGCAAAGTTGAGGGATAAAATAAAAGAACTTGAAAAAAGAAAAAATAGTAAAGGGGGCGATGTTGGTGATCAGAAAAATGATTGAGGAGCCCCATAGTATATGGACCGAGGGGAAAGGAGAATTTCCGGAAATAGTTTTAAGTTCAAGGGTTCGACTAGCAAGAAATTTAGAACAATTTCCATTTCCGTTAAAACAAACTGAGGCCTCTGCAAATGCCGTTTTAGAAAGACTGGAGAAGGTTGTAGCAAAAGAGGAAAAGTTAATAATGTATCGGCTTAAAGATGTACCGGATTTAGAGCGACACGTTTTAGTAGAGAAACACATCATCAGTCCTGACCACGCCCATAAGCCAGAGCATAAAGGATTAATTATTAATGAGGGCGGAACAATAAGTATTATGGTTAATGAAGAAGACCATTTAAGAATACAATGCTTTGCGTCAGGATTGGAAGTAGAAAAACTCTGGGAAACTGCAAATGTAATTGATGATGAAATTGAAAAAGATTTGGATTATGCTTTTGATGAGAAATTTGGATATTTAACCTGCTGCCCGACCAATTTGGGGACAGGGTTAAGAGTATCAGTGATGATGCATTTGCCTGGATTGGTTTTGACAAAACAGGCTGGCCGGATTCTAACCCAGTTGTCCCAATTGGGGATAGCAGTAAGGGGGTTATTTGGTGAAGGTACAGAGGCCCTAGGGAATCTATTTCAGATATCAAACCAAATAACTTTAGGTCAAACTGAACATGAGATTTTATCTAATATTAATTCTGTTACTAAACAAATTGTTGCTCAAGAACAAGCGGCAAGGGATTATTTAGTAAAAAATGCTGGTTTGCAAATCGAAGATAAAGCCCGCAGAGCATATGGAATTCTAACCAATGCTAAAGTTATTACATCCCAGGAGGCACTAGACTTAATTTCTGACTTGAGATTAGGAAAAACTTTAGGTATGATAGATGGAATTCAATTAAAGCTAATTAATGAATTATATCTTCTTTGTCAGCCGGCATTTTTACAGGTACTAGCTAAGAAACAAATGGATTCCCGGGCTCGTGACATAAAACGGGCAGAAATATTTAAAAAAAAACTTGCATAATGATTTTGGAGGTGTAATTATGTTTGAAAGATTCACGGAAAGGGCACAAAAAGTTTTATATTTTGCACAAGAGGAAGCAAAAAATCTTAAACACCCTGCTATAGGAACAGAACATATTCTCTTAGGCTTGTTAAGAGAAGGGGAAGGTGTAGGGGCCAAAGCATTAATTGCCTTAGGTATAGATTTAGGAAAAGTACAAGAAACAGTAAATAAGCTGGTCAAAATCGGTCCTGAAAATACAGAAAATGGAGAATTAGGATTTACACCCCGAGCGAAGAAAGTAATTGGTTTAGCCCAAGATGAAGCCATAAAATGGGGAGTAAATTATGTAGGTACTGAGCATATACTTTTAGGATTGATTAGAGAAGGTGAAGGAGTAGCGGCACAAGTCCTGTTAGATCTAGGTGCCAATCCCGATAAAATAAGGAGACAGGTACTAGCCTTTTTAGGAGGAGCTCCTAATGCTGAAACAGGCGGCAATGCTAGAAAACAAGGACCAAAAGGAGGAGTACAGACAAAAACTCCAACTTTAGATGAATTTGGTCGGGATTTAACTAATTTGGCCAGGGATAATAAGATCGATCCTGTTATTGGCCGCCAAAAAGAAATTGAACGAGTTATTCAAGTATTGAGTCGTCGTACCAAAAATAATCCCGTTTTGATTGGCGAACCTGGGGTTGGAAAAACAGCTATTGCTGAAGGACTGGCACAAAGAATAGTAGATGGTAATGTTCCGGAAGTTTTAAAAGATAAAAGGGTAGTTGCCCTTGATATGGGTTCGTTGGTAGCTGGTTCAAAATACAGGGGAGAATTTGAAGAAAGATTGAAAAAGGTAATGGAAGAAATCCGTCAGGTTGGAAATGTTATTTTGTTCATTGATGAAATGCACACTTTAATCGGAGCAGGTGCTGCAGAAGGGGCTATAGATGCAGCAAATATTCTAAAACCTGCCCTGGCCAGGGGTGAATTGCAAACTATTGGAGCCACTACCTTAGATGAATATCGCAAATATGTGGAAAAAGACCCTGCTTTAGAAAGAAGATTTCAGCCAATTCAAGTAGATGAACCTACTTCGGAAGAGGCCGAAGCTATACTTTTTGGTTTAAGGGATAGATATGAGGCTCATCACAGTGTAAAAATAACCGATGAGGCAATAAAGACAGCAGTTAATTTATCTGATCGGTATATAACTGATAGATTTTTACCTGATAAAGCTATTGACTTAATTGATGAGGCATCCTCAAAGGTACGTTTACAGGTTCAAACTGCCCCCCCAAACCTTAAGGAATTAGAAGAGCAAATTGAATTTTTGAGTAAAGAAAAAGAAGCAGCGGTAATGGCCCAGGAATATGAAAAAGCAGCAGAGCTAAGGGACCAAGAACAGAAGAAAAGAAAAGAACTACAAGAAAGACGGGAAGCCTGGAAAAATGAAAATATGAGCAAAACCCAAATAGTTACTGCAGAGGATATAGCCAAAATTGTTTCCAGTTGGACTGGAATTCCTGTTAGTAAGTTAGCTCAAGAAGAAACGGAAAAGCTTTTAAAAATGGAGGAAATTTTACACAATAGAGTAATCGGGCAGGAGGATGCTATTAAAGCTGTTGCTAAAGCAGTGCGTAGGGCTCGCTCAGGATTAAAAAATCCCAAACGTCCTATAGGATCCTTTATTTTCTTAGGTCCAACTGGGGTAGGTAAGACTGAATTAGCCCGAGCATTAGCTGAAGCTTTATTTGGTGACGAGGATGCTTTAGTAAGAATCGATATGTCTGAATATATGGAGAAACATGCAGTTTCTAGGCTGGTTGGTGCACCTCCCGGATATGTAGGTTATGATGAAGGTGGGCAATTAACTGAAGCTGTCAGACGTAAACCGTACTCTGTTATACTCTTAGATGAGATTGAAAAAGCCCATCCTGAGGTATTTAATATTTTACTCCAAGTCCTTGAGGATGGAAGGCTAACTGACAGTAAAGGTCGCACTGTTGATTTTAGAAATACAGTGTTAATTATGACCTCTAATGTTGGTGCCAGTCATTTAAAACAAACGGGACCGTTAGGATTTACACAACCTACTGCTGAAGATAATTATAAAGTAATGAAAGATCGAGTGATGGAAGCATTAAAGAGATCATTTAGACCAGAGTTTTTAAACAGGATTGATGAAACTATAGTCTTCCATGCATTAGAAAAAGAACACATTAAAGAAATTGTTGGTTTAATGCTCAAAGAACTGGAAAAACGTCTAAAAGAAAATGAACTAAATTTAGAAGTGAAAGATGCAGCTAAAGAAGTACTGGCTAAAGAAGGTTTCGATCCCACTTATGGAGCTCGTCCTTTGCGCAGAGCAATCCAGAAACTGGTTGAAGATCAACTGGCTGAAGAGATGCTGAAAGGGACTTATAAGCCAGGGGCGACTGTCATAGTCGATGCCGAAAACGATACTATCGTTTTGAAATAGGGTGTTGAAAAACGGTTAGACCTAAAAGAGAGGCGTGTCCCCTGTCATTTCAAACCCGAAATCCTTGACGTATTAATATACGACTATGGTTTCGGGTTTTTAAGCTGTCTAGCTATATTCGTTTTTGAATGGTTAGTTATGGTATAATTAGTAAAGTATTGATAAAGAGTATTTTTCCGGGCACAGGGTACTAATCACTGAAAAGTAATAAAAGATGCGGAGGAGCAATATGGTTGCTGGAAAAAGTAAAGTGCGTTTTTTTTGTCAGGAATGTGGTCATGAAAGTTTAAAATGGTTGGGGCGTTGTCCCGGCTGTAATAGTTGGAATACATTTACTGAAGAAATAGTTTATGGGAATAAGGGGAGGAACGTAATCAATATCTATGGAGAGAATAAACCTACATATCTAGAGGATATTAACGCCCTTGAAAGCGAAAGGATAGATACCGGTATAACGGAATTTAACCGTGTATTGGGTGGAGGTTTGGTTCCAGGTGCCTTAATTTTATTAGCCGGTGACCCGGGTATAGGTAAATCTACCCTTACTCTACAATGTGCAAATTTGGTCAGAGTTAATAAGCCTGTTCTTTATGTAACAGGTGAAGAATCTGCTCAACAGGTTAAATTAAGAGCACAGAGATTAAATGTTAGTAATAAAAGTTTATTAATTTTAGCTGAAACAAATTTAGATGTCATTGAGTCGGAGGTCCAAAGAATAAATCCCAGTTTCATTGTTCTTGATTCAATCCAAACGGTTTTTCTTCCGGAAGTTTCATCAGCACCAGGAAGTGTTAGCCAATTAAGAGAATGTACTTCTAAAATTCTACAGTGGGCTAAAGGTTTGGGAATTACAGTAGTATTAGTAGGTCATGTAACAAAAGACGGGACGGTAGCCGGTCCCAGGGTCCTAGAACACATGGTAGATGCAGTTTTATACTTTGAAGGAGAAAGACATTATCAGTATCGTGTGTTGAGGGGGCTTAAAAATAGATTCGGATCAACTAATGAATTAGGTATATTTGAAATGACGGAAAATGGATTGGTTGAAGTGGCTAATCCTTCGGAGGCCTTTTTGGCGGAAAGACCGGTAGACAGTTCCGGTTCTATTGTTATTCCTTGTATGGAAGGAACAAGACCTTTGTTAATAGAACTCCAGGCCTTGGTATCCCAAACGGTGTTTGGACAACCTAGGAGAATGACAACAGGAACGGATTATAACCGGGTAACAATGATAATGGCTGTATTAGATAAAAGGGTTGGGCTACATTTAAGTAATTATGATGCATATATTAATATTGTGGGAGGTCTTAAAATAGATGAGCCTGCCCTTGATTTGGGTATTGCTGTGGCAATAGCATCAAGTTTTAAAAATGTAGCTGCTAAAAGAAACACAGTAGTAATTGGTGAAATTGGCTTAACGGGAGAGGTAAGAGCGGTAAACTATTTAGAGAAGCGTTTAGCTGAAGCCTGTAAATTAGGGTTTACCAAAGCCATAGTTCCATTTGGTAATACTAAAAACAAACAAGGTTATCCTATAGATGTTATGGGAGTAAGAACTGTAAGGGATGCATTGGAGTTAATGTTGGAGGGATGTTAGATGGAGATGGATAAAGTATATGAAGAAAAGTTAATAGAGGCTTTAAAGGTGGTAGCACCCGGAACTAAATTAAGACAAGGGTTGGAAGATATCCTTAGAGCCAAAACAGGTGCTCTAATTGTAGTGGGTGATAGCCCGAATGTGATGGAAATAGTAGAAGGTGGTTTTCAAATAAATTCTCCTTTTTCTCCTTCGTATTTATATGAGTTAGCAAAAATGGATGGGGCTATAATATTAAACAGGGATGTATCAAAAATTCTTTATGCAAATGCCCAGCTGGTTCCGGGATCTACTATTCCTTCTACCGAGACTGGAATAAGACATAGAACAGCAGAAAGGGTTGCCCGGCAGACTGAAGAGCTTGTAATTTCTATATCCCAAAGAAGAAATGTAATAACTTTATATAAAGGAATAATTAAATATTATCTGAGAGATATTAGTGTGATTTTAACTAAAGCTAACCAGGCGATACAAATCTTAGAAAAATACAAAACTGTATTAGACAGAGCATTAAGTAACTTAAGTGCTCTAGAATATGATGACCTTGTTACTGTTTCCGATGTTGTTAAAGTTTTACAAAGGACGGAAATGGTGATGAGGATAGTGAAAGAGTTAGAAAAGTATATCACAGAACTTGGAGTAGAAGGTCGCTTAATAAATATGCAAGTTGAAGAATTAGTAAATAATGTTGAAGAAGAAGGATTGCTGGTTATAAGAGATTATTATCAACGGGCTCATGAAAAAACTCCTGAGGAGATAATGCAGATTATAAGAACTTGGTCATCTGAAGAATTATTGGATTTTCCTGGCCTAGCTCGTGAATTGGGGTACATATTAAACCATAATAATACTGATGTTTCCGTTTCTCCCCGGGGATACAGATTATTGAATAAGATACCCAGGTTACCTGGTCAGGTAATAGAAAATATTTTAGCTTCATTTCCCAACTTTCAAAGCATCTTAGATGCTTCTCTAGAGGAATTGGATGAGGTAGAAGGTATAGGTGAGGTTAGGGCTAGGAATATTAAGGATGGGTTGAGGAGGTTACGTGAACAAATCTTCCTCGATCGACATATTTAGGCTAATCTAAAGTAGCTCTTAGCGTTGTTCCCCGCAGGGACCAAAATCCTCAACGTATTTATATACGCCTCCGGTACTGGCCACGGGTCAGGGGAGCGACTTAACCTAACATAAGAAAACCGAGCTTGAGCTCGGTTTTCTTATGTTAGGTTAAATATTCGTAAGGTTTTTACTTTGTTATTTTCATTTTTCAATACTTCTTCTAAATTTAAGCCCAGTGCATTACAAAGCCCAGCTAAATAAAAGAGATTTTTACCAAGTTCCTGTTCTATTATATCCTGACAATGTTCACACAATTTCCCTTCTATATGGGTGGAAAGTAAAGCTTTCATGTCCATTAAAGAGGCGGAATCGGGTAAAGCATTTTTTTTACCTTTTATTTGTATACAGCCACATTGGGTAACGGACTTAGTCACAGCACGGTTAATACGGGCATTAGTTTCCTGAGTTTTAGAAAGTATATCTAAAATACTTTGATGTCTGATAAGATACTGTTCAACAGTTTGTTGAAAATCTCGACATACAGAATCATTCATCTACACCACTCCCTTTGGGGGTATCTAGTTAGTATTATAGAACTGTGTTTAACGTTATGTCAACGTGGTAAGTAACTATTTCTTTTTTGCAAATAACTCAAAAAGTCCATATTTTCTGTATATATCTGTTGTAAAAAAGATTTTTTTATTAAGCAAAAGAGAAAGCAAAAGAGAAATATG
>JASKKI010000083.1 GCA_030154225.1 Clostridia bacterium
AACCTACAGCTTCGAGTACAGTACCTCCGAGGTTAAGTTGCTCTGCCTGTTGTTAAAACGACCATCATAACACATGTAGCTAAGCTAATTTTCGGACGTCCCCACTTAATGGAAGGTTATCCGCTACATGTGCCAACATTGGTTTACTCTCGTTCCGTTCCAACAACCGCCATCAGCTTCCTTCAGACCCTTTCGTCACCGAAAACGCCCTTGCCTACAGCTTATCTTCCCATTAGCCAGGTGATAGGTTTTCTTTCAAACCATCGGCTCGGCAACATGCCTCGCGAACGTTAAAAGTACCCAGATATTGCTTCTGGGTACTTTTTTTAGCCACCTATAATTAAATCCATTAGCCAGGATGATAGTTGTAATCAACTCCTTTTAATATTACGAAATATTTTTAAAAAAGTTTCAATAAATAATTAATTTTAGTATTTACTTACATTTTGATTTATCAAAACATATATTACAGTGAAAGGAAATAGGAGGTATTTAATTATGCCTGGAAAAAATTTTGAGTATAAATCTGTTCGAATAAGTGCTTCTGATGGTTGTCTGGTCATGCAAAACTTAATAGATTTAAGTTTAAATAATGAAGCTACTGATGCTTGGGAATTATTTACTATTTTTCCCCATGCTTGTAGTAAATCCAGTTTATGTTTAATTGCGATATTTAAAAGAGAAACCCGAGCTTAACTCGGTTTTTTTCTTTCTATTCATAAACAACAAACTGTACGGATATGCTTTCACCAGTAGCTTTATTTGTACCCCAAAGGGTAAAGGTTTGTGGATTTACTAAATTACCACTTTTATTTCTCTGATCCCAAACAATATCTATTGTTTCTGCTTCTCCTGGTGCAAGTATCATCTCCGTTACTACCGGCAAGAACGCCTTGTCTTCTGACCAGCGCCAGATTTCTCTTCCATTTTCATTAGAAATATAAAAATCGAAAAGCTGACTGGAAGGATATTCAAGTGATACAGTTTGGTCTGTTATATTGCGTTTACGAAAAGTTATCTTTACCGGTTGCCCCCGATAATAACGTTTTTCATTTGTTGCTAAAAGATATCGAAATCCCTCTATTTCCTGCCAGGTATAATTTAACTCATCACCTTCATCCGGTAGACCTGGTATTACTATTTCACCTTCCTGATCAGGAAAAACAGGAACACAGGTTACTCCCAAAGCTTCCCATGTTTCTTGATTTACTATACCTGTTGGGCTTATGTTGTTATTAGCTTGAAAGGCAATTACTGCTGCTCGAGTATCTGGGCCATAAATACCATCAATTGGTCCCGGAGCATAATTAAGTCTTCGTAAAAGACTTTGAATAAATCGAATTGCACTTCCCCTATCTCCCGGGCGGATAACAGGACAAAGAGCTACACCAGGCCCCCTACATTCTCTTCCTAATGCCTGCCAGGTTGCTACATCCACGATACCTGTCACTGGTAAGTTTCTTGATCTTTGAAAATTAACCACAGCTGCTCTGGTACGAGCATCGAAAACTCCATCCACACCTCCTAAATCAAAACCTCTTTCTCTTAGTAAGTGTTGTAATTCTCTAACCGCTCTTCCTCTACTACCCAAAGTCAAACGGGGACACCACCCAGGTCCTAATGGAGGTTGGGGCCCTGGTTGTTCAGAACTTATAGTTAAAACCATACCTACCATTATCATATTAGGGTCAGTTATATTATTTAAAGCAATCAATCTCTCCACAGTTGTATTAAATCTTTGAGCAATTTTATATAATGTATCACCCGTTCTAACTACATAAGTCAACTAAATCACTCCTTGCTCATATTATTCTTCTATTTATTATATGAAGCAAAGGGTTTATTGTGATTTTAGCTCAGAATTATTCTTCCAAGCTTATCATTTTATTAGATTTGTAATGCAATAGATGCAATTTAAATATACTGTATACATTAACTAAACACCTAATCAAAATTGCTTAGTTGTTATATAATAGAATTAAAGATTAGTAAAGGAGATGAAAATTATGTATAAGACTGTAAGTAGTTTTGTGAATTCTCCTGAATATCTCATGCTTTCTAGTAAGGAACGAAACATAAAAGAAGAAGAATTAAGAAAAAAAGAACAGAACTCAAAAAACGGCTGTAACAAATGAAAAAACTCATTGTTTTTGAAAATGAAAGGGGACACACCTCTCTTATAAAGACTAACTCTGGGGTCGAGGTATGTCCCCAATTAATAAATGGACCGGAGTTAAACCGGTCCTAGTGTTATTATTTACTTAGCCAACCTCTAATTTCCATTACATCTGCTAATCTTTTAATTCCTACCATGAAAGCCGATCTGCGCATTGATATTTTTCTTTCTTGAGCAAAGTTATAGATTTTTTCAAAAGCAGGAACTATTTTTTCGTATAATTCAGCATTAACGGTTTCTTCTTTCCATTGGAAATGATAATTTCCTTGTACCCATTCTAAATAACTTACTACAACACCACCGGCGTTAGCTATTACATCGGGACAAATTAAAATACCTTTTTCTTCTAAGATTTTATCAGCTTCCGCTGTTGTTGGACCATTTGCACCTTCTGCAATAATTTTAGCTTTAATTCTCGGAGCATTTTCTTTAGTAATTTGGTTTTCTAAAGCACACGGAGCTAAAATGTCACATTCTAATTCCAATAATTCTTCGTTAGTAATTTGCTTAGCATCTGGATAAGTAGCAATAGTACCATACTGTTTATTGTATTTTATAAGCTCAGGAATATCTAAGCCATTTCTATTATAAATTGCCCCTTCTACATCGCTAACTGCTATAACTTTAGCTCCTGCTTCATGGAATAATATAGCCGCATTACCACCTACGTTACCGAAACCTTGAATTACAACTTCAGAGCCTTCAAAATTAATTCCTATTAGTTCACAAGCTTTTTGGGCTACAAACATTAAACCTCTGGAGGTAGCTTGAGTTCTTCCTTTTGAACCACCGATTTCAATAGGTTTACCTGTGATTATTTCATGTTCTGCCTGTCTTCTGATGTAAGAGTATTCATCAGCCATCCAAGCCATTATTTGTGGGTTAGTGTTTACATCTGGAGCAGGAATATCTTTTTTCGTACCAATGAATAAAGAAATAGCCCTAATATATCCCCGCGATAGACGCTGTAATTCCGATTGACTAAGTTTTTTGGGATCTACTGTAACTCCACCTTTACCACCGCCAAAGGGCACTCCCTCTATGATAGCAGTTTTTAAAGTCATAAGAGTGGCTAATGCTTTTACTTCATCTAAATCAGCATTTGGATGAAAACGAATACCACCTTTGTAAGGACCTAATGCATTATTATGCTGTACTCTATAACCAGTAAAACTTTTTACTGTACCATCGTCCATTTTTACAGGAATATTTACTATTATAGTTTTACGTGGTTCTTTCATATACTCATATACCGAAGGATTTACTCCTAATTCATCAATACATTCTTTAATTAAATTACGGGTCTGTTCTAAAAGTTTAGTTCCTTCACTCATTAAATTACTCCTCCTTAATTTACACATAAACTTTTTTTAATAATATTTCCAATTAGGTGCCAATAAAAATGGGGTCACTAAACTTTAAATGTACCTTCCCTCTAAAAATGCACCTCCCGCAATAGTCGAAATTTCACTCTCGGCATATAGTATTCTGTATACAAAAAACAATTCCTCTTTTTTTTTGAAATTTTTTAAAAAATTTTTTAAATTTTTACTATCTTCTTAAGGAAAGGCAGGTTTATTCCCTGTTTTTTATAACCATACTCTACCTCTCATGGCATGCACTATTCTCTGAGTTAAAACTATCTTTTTTCCCTAATATTTTAAAAGAATAAGGAAAGTTGTTATCTTTATAATCTTGGAATTTTTGCAATATACTGTATTTTGATATGGAATATAATTTCCTGCTTTAAATAATTGTTTAAAGAAAATTTTTAGGTAATATTTTTTTATCTTTTTTTTGATTATTTACCCAAATTCCCACTCCTTTTCTTTTAGCATCTAATTCCCATTGTAGAAATTGAGAATAATAACGGTTATTAGGTGGTACTACTGCTGATTTTGCCAAACCTTTTTTTATTAACATTCCATTAATCATTTCATCCTTTAAATATATGTACCCATAATAATTGCCGAACCTATCACGATACTGTCTATCAAATTCTAAGTCTACCTTCTGTCCTAATAATTTTTCCTTCATAAAATTAATTACCTGGCTGCGAAAATTCCTTGGCACATATATACCAATTAGATATATATCTATTTCATTTTTACCATCATGCCAAATAATCCTTTCGTGATTGACAATTTTTATAACTTTTCCATTTATAGTATAAGGTTTTTCTCTTTGTAAAATATCATAATGTTTCATAGTAGTTTTAGATGGAGGATTAAAAATTATGTTGATAATACCCCACATTATAAAACTTACTAAAAACAGGTAAGTAATTTTTTTAAACAAAATATACACACCCTGTTATTTATTATTTATCATAGTTTAAGTTAATAAATACTAATTTCATACTAGTAAAATTAACTAAAAACTGATTTTACTTTAAGTTTTTTTATTATTTTACCCAAAATAAATTAATTTTAGTTTTATTTTTAATTTTCCATTAATGTAGTTTATTTGGAAGGTATTTACTCTTATTTGTAGAATATTAATTAAAAACATTTACATGGAGGTAATTTAAAATGCCAATTGTCCAAATTGATATGCTAGAAGGTAGATCTTTAGAACAAAAACGAGCTTTAGTAGAAAAAGTTACCGATGCCATTACTGAATCAGTAAATTGTCCGAAAGAAGCTGTTACCATTATAATAAGGGAAATGGCTACTCAGAACTTAGGTAAAGCAGGGAAACTTAAAGTAGATCAAAAATAACATAAGCCAGCTCTCTGTTTGCTGGCTTATGTTATTTTTACCTAAAATGTGTAGATGAAAGAAAAGGTGATATATAAACATCATCATGAAATGATCCACATTTACAACACTTTGCACCTGCCCAATTAGCTGTAGGCGCACTTAAACTATGGTTACCGCCCTGCTGCATTCTGACAACTGGCATAAAATCGGTACTACCACAATTTAAACAAGTGAGAAAATCATCCATTTTAAATAAACCTCCTTAACTAATGCCAATTATAATAGTATAATACTATGTTTTTGCAATATTTGAATTTTTATACCACCGGTATTAATAATATTTCCTTTTTAGGGTAATTCTATATTAAACTTAAATCAGGAGGAGTATTGTATGAATTTAAAAAAACTTAAAATAATTTTATTTTTTCCACTAATCCTTCTAATACTTTTTTCTTTACCAAAACTATTAAATCTCTGGGTTGATTTTTTATGGTTTAAAGAAGTGGGCTATGAAGAATTGTTTATTAAAACACTTTTAGCCAAGTTAACTATAGGAGGAGTGACCTTCTTTATTGTCTCATTAGCTACTTTTATTACTTTACATTTTACACTTAGATTTAAACCAACTATTAAAATTGAAGATGATAATGTGATAAATATAAATACCAGTAAGAAAAATAATAAAGTATTTCTATTAACATTACCCTCTCTACTCCTGGGTCTTTTTGCCGGTTTATTAGCAGCCACTGCCTTATGGGAGGATATACTACTATTTTTAAATCAAGTTCCTTTTGGAATAAATGACCCTGTTTTTAACAGAGACTTAAGTTTTTACTTTTTCAACTTATCATTATTTGAAACCTTTTTTTCTTTAACTATCCTTTTTTTATTAGTAATTGCTATTTTGAATTTTATTTTTACTTTTTATTTTCAAGGCTTAGGTAACGATCCGATAAAAACTGTAATTAAACGTCTTGGTTATTTTGCTATAGCATTTTTTTTACTTTTAGTCATTGGTTATCAACTTAAATTGGCCAATCTCCTTTATTCACCACGGGGTGCTGCCTTTGGAGCCAGTTTTACAGACTTAAAAGTAACTATGCCTTATTATTACATTGCTTCTACCATTTGTCTTTTATCAGCCCTTAGTATTTTTGTTGGTATGCGAAAAAACAATGTTAAAATAGTGGCCTTAGGCCCCATTTTATTAATTGTTATTGTTGTACTTGGTGGCATTGCCGAAAACTTAGTACAAAGTTTAATTGTTACTCCTAATGAGATAAATAAAGAAAGAAAATATATTATCCGTAATATCACAATGACCAATCAAGCCTTTGGCCTGGACAAGATTAAACAAGTAGATTTTCCTGCAACTGCCAACTTAACTTTTAAAGATTTAGAAGAAGCTTCGGAAACTATAAACAATATTAGAATTAATGATTTCCGACCGGCTAAAACAATCTTCAATCAATTACAAAGTATGCGACCCTATTATAATTTTTTGGAAGTAGATGTGGACAGATATAAGATAAACGGTAACTCAACGCAAGTTTTCTTAGCTGCTAGAGAACTTGATCAAAAAAATTTACCAGCCCAAGCACAAAACTGGATAAATAAATATTTAAAATATACCCATGGCTATGGGGTAGTTGTCGCACCTGTAAACAAGGTGACAGGACAAGGACAACCACTACTAATGGTAAAAGATATACCTCCTGTTTCAAATATTCCTGAACTAAAAATAACCCGACCAGAAATATATTTTGGTCAATTAACAAATGACTATGTTATCGTAAATACCCTTGAGAAAGAATTCGATTATCCTATCGGTAATGATAATGCTGAAACAATATATGAGGGTAGAGCAGGTATCCCGTTAAAAGGAATTAACAAGCTTATTTTTGCCCTAAATAAAGGTAGTATTAAAATTCTGATTTCAAGTGTTATTACAAGCGAAAGTAAAATTTTATTACATAGGAATATTCAAGAAAGGGTTGAAAAGATTGCACCTTTTCTTACTTATGATCAAGATCCATATCTGGTAATAACTGAAGGTAAGTTATATTGGATTATTGATGCTTATACTTTAAGCAACAAATATCCTTACTCAGAGCCTATTACTAACACTAGATATCAGGGTGTTAACTATATTCGTAATTCTGTAAAAGTGATAGTTGATGCTTATAATGGTACAGTCGATTACTATCTAGTTGACAAAAACGATCCGATAGCCAGAACATATGCCAATATTTTTCCCGGATTGTTGAAAACTATGGAAGAAATGCCTCAGGAATTAAGAAAACATTTAAGGTATCCAATAGATCTATTTAATATTCAAACCACAGTATACAAGAATTACCATATGAAAAATCCGGAAGTTTTTTATAATCGGGAAGATGCCTGGGATGTGGCAAAAGAATTATATCAAGAAAATATTCAAATGGTTAGACCTTATTATATAAATATGAAATTACCTCAATCAGATAAATTGGAATTTCTATTAATGCGCCCTTATACTCCTATAAAAAAAGATAATATGATATCCTGGTTAGCAGCCAGAAATGATGAAGAAAACTACGGACAATTAATCTTATTTAAATTTCCTAAACAAAAATTGGTTTATGGACCAATGCAGATTGAATCAAGGATTGACCAGGATTCTACTATTTCTAAAGAATTGAGTCTTTGGGGTCAAAAAGGCTCATCGGTAATAAGAGGAAATCTACTGGTTATCCCCATTAAGGATTCTATCCTCTATGTAGAACCTTTATATATTCAAGCAGACAATGCCAGTAGTCTTCCGGAAGTTAAAAGAATAATAGTGGCTTACAAAGATAGTATAGTAATGGAAGAGACTCTAGAAGAAGCTTTATATCAAATGTTTAGGAGGCAAAGAGAAGAATTTCCTAAAGAAGAAGAGCCTACTGGATTAAGTATAAAGATTTTAACCCGCCAAGCACGGGAAGCCTTTGAAAAAGCAAAATCAGCTGCTCAAGCCGGTAATTGGGCTCAATATGGTGAAGCACTAAAAGAATTGGAAAACATTATTAGCCAACTGGAAAATCAAAGCAATAACGAGGGGTTATTTAATAATAAAAATGATTAAAATCGGTGGTTATCCACCGATTTTTTTATATTTTTTTATTGTTCTATTTCCCTTTGATTTAGTTTTATACTTTGAACTTATTAATTTCCAAAAAAGTTTTAGATAAATAAGGACTAATACTCCCAAAAAGACCCAATATGTAGGTTTTAAAAATTCTGCATTCAATTTTAACGGTTTTTCTAATGCTAGAACAGGGATTAAGATATACCCTTTGTAAATTCTATTCATTATTAATATGGATATATCTATCTTTCTTAGTAAAAATACTTTTATTAATTAACTAACTTTAAGTAATATCTTAGAAATATTTACCTTTTTTAGTATTTTTACCAATCACTGTGCTTAATCATAGCTAAGGGAATGATAGTTAATATGGGAAAAGTTGATTTTACTTCAGAAGAAAATGAAGAAAATTAAATAAAAATAAGTCTGAACCCATTAGGTTCAGACTTATTTTTATTTAATTTACATGTTTAAGTTCCTTACTAACCAGTTCTTTTTCTTTTCCACTTAATTCCACTACATCGGCACTACACAATTTTTTATCCTTACAGAAATTACATTTTTCAGAACATTTACTTTGATAATTAATGGGTTCTTGATAAGAAGTAATTATACCTTCAAAATTTCTTAAAACAACTTGATTTTCTTGTATTGAAAGCAAGTAATTAGGCATAACCGGAATTTTCCCCCCTCCTCCAGGGGCGTCAATAACATAAGTTGGAACAGCAAATCCAGAAGTATGACCTCGTAAATGTTCCATAATTTCCAAACCCTTAGCTACACTAGTTCTAAAATGACTTAGACCTTTTGATAAATCACACTGGTAAATATAATAAGGTCTTACTCGGTTTTTTACTAACTTATGAACCAATTTTTTCATAATCACCGAACAATCATTTACACCTCGTAATAATACTGATTGGTTTCCTAACGGTATTCCCGCATTTGCTAATTTTCTAAGGGCCTTGCGGCTTTCTACAGTAATTTCCTTAGGGTGATTAAAATGTGTATTTAACCACAATGGTTGATATTTTTTTAGAATTTCTACCAATTTAGTGGTTATTCTTTGGGGCATAACAACTGGTACACGGGTTCCTATACGTACAATCTCAACATGAGCAATTGACTGAAGTTCTTTCAATAAAAACTCTAAATTTTCATCACTGAGTAAGAATGGGTCTCCTCCGGATATGAGCACATCTCTAACTTCAGGAGTTTTTTTTATGTATTCAAGCCCTTGCAACCATTGATTTTTAGAACAGTTTTCCTCCACCTCACCAACTTTACGTTTTCTGGTACAATGACGACAATACATAGAACATTCAGATGTAACATAAAAAAGTACCCTGTTTGGATAACGATGGGTAATTCCTGGTACTGGAGAATCTTTTTCTTCTGCTAAAGGATCTACCATCTCAAATTCTTCTTCTATTAGTTCACTGGAATTAGGAATTGCCTGTAAACCAATAGGGCACTCCGGTTCATTAAAGTCTATTAATGATGCGTAATAAGGAGTAATAGACATAGGAAATTCTTTAGTAGCTTTTTTAATTTCCTCTAGTCTATTTTTAGAGAATTTCCCCAATTTTTGCAGGTCCTCTACACTCCTAATACGATTTTGCATCTGCCAATGCCAATCATTCCAAAGTTCTTTTGATACATTATTGTAAAATACATGTTTAATTGTATTTTCCATAATTCCTCCTCGCAAACCTTTTTATACATGAATATTATATATTTATTTACAAATTACTGTCAAGTTATTATACGTATCTACTTATATTATTTTGGTATTATTTACTAAAAAACTGTCAGCTTTCGCTGACAGTTTTATTCAAGCATATTTTTACTATCCCCTTTGAAAATCCTCTTTTTCTCTTCTGTAAAACTATCTATTTCCTTTTGAACTTCTTTAAAAATTTTTTCCTGTAGATCTTGGGGACAACGGGACAATAAATCTAAGATTATACATACTCCCGCAAGATTAACTTTTTTGATTTGAGTTAGGTAATGGATATATTCCAATCTCTCAACATCATGTTGAGAATACAAACGCCGGTTATTTTCCGACCTGCTTGGTTTTATTATTCCTTTTTCTTCATAAATTCTTAACGTTCTAGGATGAACATCTAAAATATCTGCAACTACACTAATAGGAAAAATACCTTTTTTTGGGTCAACTTTTCTCACAATCTCACCCCATATTTTATTGTGTTATTCATTTATACTTTACTATGAAATTGGGGTGCTGACAAGTTTATATTACTTTATTTTTTAATACTCCAATACCATGAATTTTTACTTCTACAACATCTCCTGATTTAATTGGGCTTACACCCTGAGGTGTACCTGAATATATTACATCCCCTGGATAAAGAATCATAAAGCTAGATAAAAAAGATATTAGTCGGGCAACAGGGAAAATCATATGCTTAGTATTGGAATTTTGTTTTAATTCACCATTTACATAGGTCTGAATATCCAGGTTAGTAGGGTCTAATTCAGTCTCAATCCAAGGACCTAATGGTTTATATGTAGGGAAAGATTTAGCTCTAGTCCATTGTCCATCTTTTTTCTGTATTTCTCTGTCAGATACATCATTTCCACATGTATATCCGAAAACATAATCTAATGCTTTATCTTCACTCACATTAAAACATTCCTTACCAATTACAACTACTAATTCACACTCATGGTCAGTTCTTCTTTCATATGAAGCTAATTTAATATTATCATCAGGACCTATTACCGCTGTGTTGGAAACCATAAAGGTCATTGGCTCTTCAGGAACCGAAGCCGCTGCACTTACTTCACCTACATGGTCGAGATAATTCAACCCAACGGCTATTATTTTACCCGGACTAATTGGAGGAAGTAGTTTTACATCTTTAAGATCAATTGTTTTTTCTAAAATTTTGTAGTTATTAAATAAATCTCCTTCTATGGGATTAATGACACCATCTTGCAACACCCCATAACCTATTTCTCCTGCCAGGCTAAATCTTATAAACTTCATTTTTTTCACCTTCCTTATTTTTTTGGTATTAATTTACAGTAATAAATTCCTATTAATAGGAAACAAATAAATACAGCAATAATAAAAGGAGGGATACATATATTTCATACTAATGAACCCTTAGTATCAAGAGCAACAATGAGTGCAGAAACCATTGAAAGCTCTCCATTAAAAAATGAAACAGGAGGTTCTCAATTTATGTATCAACAATATCAACCAATGCAAAACTTTCAGCAAAGAAGTATGAATCAACCTCAACAATTAACACAGCAGGTTAATGCTCCCAATGCATCTGTTGCTACAATGGGTCCAGATACTTTCCAAAACAGCCCCTACACCCAAGGTGGCTACAATATGGGCGGACAACCTCAACAAATGAATCAACAACAAAATCAACAATTT
>JASKKI010000084.1 GCA_030154225.1 Clostridia bacterium
GATAATCTTCTAGACAGTGGGTTGGCCTTGATTCAACTAAACTTAACCAAAAGGGATAAGGTTACCTAAAAATATACCCACAAAGTCTTGACAGAAACGCATATTATTTATTCCTTTAAAGTTGTTTTAGAAAATTATAAAATATTTTTATAATTTGCGAAAAACTAAAAAAACCGCATTTCGGCGGCTCAGACTGTCGACTAATTAATAATACAAAAACAAACCTTTATTATTTATCAAAAACGAATCATTTTTTCTACTATCTGGTCATGTACCTGTTCAAATAACAACCCTGTTGCAAACCAGACAGGTGCATAATCTAGCCTAATATAACCATTCAAAGAAAACATGTGACCACTATAATCCCAGGGACACTTGCCAACTAAAATATGTAAAAGATAACCGGTACTATATTCCACAGCGAAAATCAAACTCATATAAATAAGGCCCCGGGCCCACCATTTATAGTCCCTTATTTCCTCATGGACAATTTCTAAAAAAACTGCTAAGCCATAGATGGGAAACATCCATAAATAGGTATGGCTATCCAGTGTCCAGCGTCCCTGTAGTAAAGACCCCAGTCCAGTCCAAACAACTTCTATTATCCAGCCTAATGTCCCATAAAATAAAAATTTTTTCAGCATATAAATATTTTGTCTTCAAATATAAAAATTATAACTTTATCTTAGCCTGGGTAAATATTGTTTGTAATTGCTTTCAATTTAAAATTCTGTTAATATATCTATATATTCGGATAATTTGGAGGAGATCCTTTTGCAAACATTTTTCAATATTTTGCTAGTAGCATTATTACTTTACCAGCTTTATAACTTCTACCAAATTTATAAAGCCCCAACCATCTTACCCCATGAAGCTAAAAAATTGCTTAATAAACAAGGTGTCTTTTTTATCGATGTGCGAACAAAAAAGGAATTTGAAAATAGACATATTAAAGGGGCAAAAAACATTCCCTTAAATCATTTGAAAAAAAGAATAACAGAAATACCTAAAGATGTTAAAATAATAGTTGTCTGTCAAAGTGGGGCCCGTAGCGCCAGAGGAACCATGCAGCTTCTCAAGTCTGGCTTTAAGAATGTCTATAGCTTAAAAGGCGGTATGCTGGCTTGGAAATAAAGGGACCATTCTAAAATAATTATGGTGAATTATGCGGAAAGAAGGATGAATAAATTGCCTACACTACCAATGTTTTTATTACTATTCTATATGTTAATTAGCCCAGGCCAGGTAATACCTATGGAACTTAACCAACAACCCTTTGTATTAGAGGAACAAATTCCTATTCTTATGTACCATGAAATCGGTATTCCCTCCGGTCCCTGGAAAGAACTATATGTTAAACCGGAAACTTTTGCCAGACAACTGGATTGGATAAAGGCAAATGGTTACAGTACTGTACAGTTAAAAGATGTTTTTAACCACTGGTACAAAAAATTTCCTTTACCAGAAAAACCTATTGTTATTACCTTCGATGATGGCTACCGAAATATGTATGACAAAGTCCTACCACTACTGGTAGAAAGAAAAATGAAAGCTACTTTTTTTCTTTATCCAAGGAAATTTAACACACCTAATGGTCTGACCAAAGATATGGTAGTCAGCCTGGCTGAAAAGGGCATGGAAATTGGCTCCCATACCTTGAACCACCTTGATTTAACCAAGATCTCCGGCACAAAATTACAACAAGAACTTTTAGGTTCCAAGTTGCTTTTAGAAAAAATGATTAATAAACCGGTTAATTTTATCTGTTATCCTTCAGGTCGTTTTAATGACCAAATTATTAACGAAGTACGAAAATATGGTTATCTAGGTGCAGTAACAACCCAAATGGGTAAAGCCTCAATTAATCAGAACCCATTTCAATGGAAAAGAATACGCATTAATTTTAGTGATGGAGTAAATGGTTTCATTAAAAAAATTTCTAATTAAATAAGAAATCCCAATCTTACCGTTCTATCAATTGCAAGTACCCGGTAAATAGTATTATATAATTATAAAAGATGTATTTTTCAATTAAATAAAATCTAGGCCCTGTTCTTAGGGCCTAGATTTTATTTAATTAACTATTTTGGTTTTGTTTACTATCTCAAGGGAAGGAACTATATTAATCCAGGAATGCTCACCAGTAAACTTCATAGGAAGTTCATTGTAAAAAAACCGAAATTCACTACCGGCTTTCTCTTTTTCCCAGGTCCCTGCCAAGACCTTACCATTAGTAAAATAAAGAGCTTTCCCCTTACCAATTAAGTCTATTTCTGATTCCAACTCATCTTTTACCACTTCTCGGGTTTTAGCTTCCATTACAATAATATTTTCCGTATAAATTTGGTCACCGGCCAGGGTTTTATGAGGAGTTCCATTAATATATCTTTTATATCTAGCACCATCCCACTCATAAGTAACAGTATAGAGATATTTCGGATCACTAGAATATGTAATATCAATTAAATCTGCTGGTTCTCCCCCAACTACAGTCCCCTGCTCCAAAGGTTTCAGAGGAACAAGTTGGAAGTTCTTTTTCCTCGCTCCTTTCAGCAACATTTTTGTGCTGGTGTAAAGGTTATGAGGCATTTTTCTTGATTTATCTCGCCAAAAGTAAGCACCTGCATTATAAATTTCATCTAGGTCCTTTATTTTAAGTTCAGGGATAAGATTTAAGGCATCAGTATTACCACCGGCATGAGCAAATGGAAAATCGTGACCTTTCACTATATAGGCGAAATAATATCTGGCACTCCTGACGGGACCAATTTTATCCGCACTTTTGGAATGAAAAATTGCTAAATACCTGGTGATACCGCCTTCGGCCAGGATTTCATAAACCCGATCTGCTTTTTCCAACCCACTTTGAGGATAAGCATTACGATGATTATCAATAGAAACAATAAAAGCACCTGAAAGATCTTTTTCCGGCTTTACCAGTGGTTCTCGGATTTTGTTTTCAGAATTTAATTCAGACTGGGAATTTGACTTAGTAAGTTCTTGGTCCGGATTTGTAATTTCTTTCTGCTTTTCTAACTGTACCGGTTCCTTTTTATCACTACACCCATAAATATTGAAAATTAGTACAAACATTAGTAAAAAATACATTAATCTACGCATTTATTGCACCTCTACTTTCAGTTATGGACATATCATTGTTAATCTAAGGGCGTATGGGCACGAAAAAATTCCAGCCTGTTGCATTCTGTACATACCATTATTTTTACATTTAGTTCATTCCAAAGTTTTTTCTCATCCAAAAATTCCAGGGGACTATTGCATACCGAACAAAACCAAATCTCTTTTTTTTCTGTGCCAATTTTGTTTTCAAGTTCGACTAGCCCTACTGATACTAAATTACTAATAATATCAAGGGCTTGTTTATTTCTAGCTTCTATATTAAGAGTTGTTCTTCCTTCCAGGTTTATATAGAAAATACCAATTCCTGCTTCTCCAACTGCCTGCAAAGTATCGCCTTTAATGGTTGTTCTCCTGGTAAGACCCTGAGAAAGGAGAATTTCATCAATTTTTTTTAAAACATTCCTGATGTCCGGAATTTCAATTTTTATACTAACCATTTAGAAACTCCTTAAATTTTGTTTTTTCTAAAAAAAATAATAAAGGTAATCCTAGAAAATAACAAGCACCAATTTGACCCAAAGCCACATAACCTGCCGTTAAATAAAAGGGTAAATCTGAAAAATAACTCCACATCAAACCAATTACTACAGCATTAATAACCACCGGGGGTAATGGAGCTAACCACTTAGAAGGCATTTTCCTGGTTAGATAGGCCGCTATTAAAGTGGCCAAGCTGCCAAATACTATGTCATATATTCCCAGACCACCATATATATTGGCTATTATACAACCTATAAAGAGACCTAAAACACTTTCAGGCATAATAAATGGAAGTATGGTTAAAGCTTCCGAAACCCTGAGTTGAACGAAATTATAAGATAAAGGGGCCAGGGCTATTGTTAATCCTGCATAAACTGCGGCAATTAAGCCAATCTTAATAACAACTCTGATATTCATGTAGTTACCTCCTAAATTATTCTTTGAAAGGGTGTGAAGCAATGAAAATTTCTGGTAATACAGGAGAGAAAGTAACTAGTCCCGGTATTTACAGAAATAAGTATGGTAAAAGGGTAACATTAGAAGTAGGAAAAAATTTTCCTCCTTGTCCAGAAAAAGGTATTCCTACCAGATGGGAAAAAATAGAATAAATCACCTACCAGTTTTTCAATCCCTCAATATCTTTGATGATAATACTTTTGCCTGAAATATCTATGACATCAGCTTGATTTAACTTACTTAATATACGGCTTATAGTTTCCCTGGTAGTACCAACAAAAGCCGCCAGATCCTGCCTGGTAATATTAGCACAAAGTTCAATACCATCTTGCTTTTTAGTGCCGTGACCTTCAGCTAAAGCCAGGAGAACCTGAATTGTTCTTTCTACAGCATCATTGACCCCCAGATGTCTAATGCGTTCCTGGATTATCAATAATTTATTACTTAGAGCCCTAATGAGTTCCAGAGCCATCTGGGGATTTCTTAATACTAAATTTTCTAATTTAGTGTTTCTAATCGTTCCTACTACTGCATCTTCCAGTACTTCAGCAGTTGCAGGATATTTGCTATCTTTTTGGAATAAAGTAACTTCTGCAAAAATGTCTCCTGGTCCCAAGATATGGACGATTATTTCCCTTCCTGTTTCGGATAATTTAGAAACTTTAATTCTTCCTGATTTAACAAAATAAAACGTTGTTCCCGGGTCACCTTCAAAAAAAATTATTTTATTTTTAGAAAATCGTTTTTCTTCAACAACATCTATTACTAAGTTTAAAAGTTCATCATTAAGGTCACTGAAAAAACTTACTTTTCTAAGGAATTCAATATCCCGTGATTTCAAAAAAATCTCCTCCATTCTTTTATTTCAAAATCTTCTATTTTATTCTTTAAGGCAAGCCTCGAAATTAATTATAGGAAGATTTTGATGAAACTTTGTGCAGAATTCATCTTACCCGCAAGGGGGCAAGTTTTCTACCGCAGTCGTTATAGCAGGTTACGCCCGTTTTTATAGTTTTAAGAAAAACCGACTTCGTCGGTCTTTCACCTTCTCCTTTAAACTTTTTTCTCTACTTGGATATCAAAACGTTCTTTATCTTCAACCAGACTCCAGGCTTTGTTCATTATCCGCTGGCCTTCGGCAACCATATTATAATAATGGAGGGGACCTAGATCCTGAGCATGATTGACCATGGTAAGAATCCTAGTCTCTACTAGTTTTTCTTTTTCAGCAAATTCATTTTTAATTCTTTCTTCTAAAGGTTTTCCAAAAAGGATATGGTCATATATTTTTTGATGGTAGATGAAAATAGAAGTAAGATAATCATGTATTATTTCTCGAATTTCAACATGGGCTTCATCATTGGGCGCTAGAACAATACTACGATGAATTTCTAAAAGTCGTTCTAGATTGGACTGGATGGCATTTATAGATTTTCTGAATAAAAAATAGGTATCTTTTTCTTTATATTCATCATATCCTAACTTACTATCAATAGATAAAACATATATTGCCCTTGCTTCTTCCATTAAATTTTTTATTTTCTGAGTACGGGATTTAACCTCTTCTCGACTCAAAAAAACAGACTTAAGAATATCATCTATACATTGATGATAAAAAATCTCAAAGGTTTGCCTGAGTTCATCTACTTTTTCAATTAACCGGGAAGTATGTTTAGGAGGAATAAGTAAATTAAGGGCAAAGGCAACGGAAAGACCGATAAAAATCATTGTGATTCTATTTTGGGCAACAGTAAAAAAATCACCCCGGGTCGCTTCCCCGACAAGAATTAACGTAATGACGGAAAGGATAATACTATCCTGCCAGCCCAAATATACACAGAGCCAGATGGTAATCATAGCAGCTAACGCTACAGCAACAAGATTTCCTTGAAAATAATAAGCTACAAATAAAGCTATAATACAGCCGATTATAGTAGCTAATAACTGGTTTTTAATGGTTTTTATTGAACTTTTTAATGATGGCTGCATTCCTACAACTGCCGTAATCGCCGCCAGTGCTCCCTTTTCCAGGCCCATCAAATTACTAATGAAAAATGCAAGATAAATACCTAATCCAGTTTTTAAGGTCCGCATACCTAATTTAATTTTCACTTGTACCCGCTCCTAATAAATTCTATAAAAATATTATACTTAGTTCAACTGAAGAACAGTAGTATTTTTTTTAAAACTAAACCATCCCTTAAGGATGGTCTAATTTTTTTTACAATTATATTTATTTGAACGCTCCAACAGCTTTTTATATTCACACTTATCACCCCTAGCTTCAGAGCAATACCGACTAAACCATATTTCTCTTAAATCTTTATTACCCATAATAAACTGTTCAAGAAATTTACAACTGGATACCTTACCACATATAGCCATTTATTTACACCTTCTGTCAAAAAGCTGTTAAGGGAATAATACAACTTCCTTGTTAAATAAGAATTAATATTCCATAAAAAGCATATAAGTTTTGTAATTTTTCTTAGAGTAAAATTATCGTAGGCAAATTTAAAAAAATATGGGAAGAATTTAAAAAAACTCTTCCCATAATCACGTTTTTCCTGTAGTTTGAACTGTAAAGTGAAAAAATAATTTCACTTTACAGTAGGATTATTTAATATAAAATATTTTGCAAGGGGAGTGATAAATAATGCAATTTTTTTCAGTAAAGAAAACTATAGCTCAATACCATAAAAAAGGAAAAAAATATTCATTTCCTCCCCCTCCACTTAGAAAATGTCATAATCACAAATGTAATAAGATAGTGCAATCTAAAAAGCCCATTTTTCTTTAAAACCTTCAAAGGCTAATTCCGCTTCTTTCAAGGTTAGTGTCTGGTAAACTTGTTTTAGATCTCTCATTACTGCCTTTTGGTCTTTATAAGAAACATACTTCATAGAGTTGCGAATTTGATGAATAACACAAAGCTGAATATCGATCTTGGGAAATACTGTCTGTATGGCATCAGAAAACCCGGAAAGCACGTCTTTACAGGCAATAAGGATGTCTTGTACTCCGCGATTTTTTAGGTCATTACATACACTTAACCAAAAACTGGCGCTCTCGTTTTCTCCTATTCAATACCCAGAATTTCTTTTATACCAGACAGGGTTATGCCTAATACTGTATAAGCTGCTTTATTTATTATTTTATTTTCTTTGCGCACTTTAAAATGAATAACATCCATATATATGATAGGTTATACCTTGTCCAAGGGTCTTGCTTGCCACTCGGCTGCTAAAGGAAATATTTTATCTGTTCTAACATTGGCTTAATCTGCTCTAATCATATTTGGCTTAAAAACTTCTTTTATTAAAAATTGTTGGTTTATTTCTTCAGTTGTATACTTTTTAAAATCCTTTGGGTGAACAGCATACCGGATATCCATAATTAAAATATACCCCCATTACATTAATCCATATATATACCGCCATTTACTTCAATCATTTCTCCAGTAATATAACTACCATACTCAGTAGCAAGTAATACTGCAGCACCTGCAGTTTCTTCGGGGGTTCCTTCCCTTCCTAATGGTATGTTTTTCCCGAAATTGGCTCTAACTTCCATAGGTGTATAAACATCATGAAAACGGGTTGTTATAATACCTGGGGCAATAGCATTAACCAAGATATTTGGTGCTAACTCTTTAGCTAAGCCTTTTGTAAAAGCCTGAACAGCGGCCTTTGAAGTGGCATAAGCAACTGCTCCAGGTCCACCACCGTTATGGGCAGCAAGGGAAGATATATTAATAATCCTTCCATTATTCTGATTTTTCATAACCGGAATAACATGTTTGGTAACCAGAAAGGTTGAGGTCATATTAACATCCATTATTTTGTACCATAGCTCTAGATCCATCTCATCAATAGGACACCTTTTAACAAGTGTGCCGGCATTATTTACTAAAATATCTATTTTGCCTTCTCCAAACTCTACTGCTTTTTTAACTAAATTGCTAACTTGATCTTCTTTAGTAACATCAGCCTGGATAGCAATTGCCTTTTGACCAAGACCTTTAATTTCATTAACTACTTCTTCTGCGGCTTCCTTACTAGAATTATAATTTACTACAACATCTGCACCCAGCTTAGCAAATTCAATTGCTATTGCTCGACCAATGCCGGTACCGGCACCAGTAATCAAAGCTTTATTATTTTTTAAATTAAACTTTTCCACTCAACTTCACTCCTTAGACTAATTTAGAAATTGCAGAGGTTGCCTTCGGTTTTCTTATCCGTTCAAACTTTCTTCTCGAATTTTCTTTTCAAATCTCATTTGACGTATTAATGAAGAAATTAGTGATACAACCGCTAAGGTTAATAGAATTGCACTTATAGGTCTAGTAAACAATATAGAAAAATCACCCGCTGATTTAATCAAAGCCCGCCTTAGATTACTTTCGGCCATAGGCCCTAATATCAAGGCTAACAAAATCGGTGAGGCTGGAAATTCATACCTCTGCATAAAATAGCCTATAACACCAAAGAAAATAGCTAACCAAACATCAAACATGCTATTACGCATGGAATACGAACCTACAATTGATAAAAGAAAGATAATAGGTAATAAAATGTTTCGGTTTATTGAAATTATTCTTGCAAATATTCTTATACCCAGCATCCCAACAATAAACATAACTACATTTGCCATCATCATTCCTGCAAAGACACTATAAACCACATCCATATGGTCTCTGTATAACAACGGCCCTGGGCGTAAGCCTTGTATTATAAAGGCTCCTAACAAAACAGCTGTTACTGCATCTCCAGGAACACCCAAAGAAAGCATAGGAATCATTGCACCACCTGTGCAGGCATTATTAGAAGACTCAGCAGCAGCAACCCCCTCAATAACACCAGTACCAAACTTTTCTGGATATTTAGAGGTCCTTTTAGCTTCACTATAACCTACAAAAGCCGCAATATCACTTCCCGCTCCAGGGATTGAACCAATAAATGTGCCCATTACACTTGATTTTAATATTATTTTCCAGCATTTCTTAATATCTGCCAAGGAGGGTAATAACTGAGTAATTCTGTTCTCGACTTTACTTTGAGTTACAATATTTTCTACTCCTTTAAAAACCTCAGAAAAAGCAAATAAACCAATTAATGTTGGTATAAATGACGGGCCCTCAAAAAGTTCCATTGAGCCGAATGTAAAACGGGGGTAACCAGAAACAGGGTCAATCCCTATTGTGGCAATAAGTAAGCCAAATAGGCCAGCCATAATCCCTTTAATAACAGACCTTCCTGATACAGAGATAATAATACTTAATCCAAACATAGCCAGAGCAAAGTATTCGGGAGCACTAAACTTTAAGGCAAATTTAGCAATCTGTGGGGAAAGGAATGTCATTATTAAAGCTCCAGAGAAACCACCAATAAATGATGAAAACACTGACATACTTAAGGCTCTGCCTGCTTCACCTCTCTGGGATAATGGATACCCATCTAAAAGAGTTGCTGCAGCAGCAGGTGTCCCAGGTGTTCTGATTAAAATAGCAGAAATAGAACCACCATAAATCGCTCCACTAAAGATACCCAATAACATGGCTACCCCTTGATGAATAGGCAGATTAAAAGTAAATGGAACTAAAAGGGCTACCCCCATTGTGGCAGTTAAACCAGGTAGTGAGCCAACCAAAATCCCGCCTGTAACCCCTAGGAAAACCAACATTAAACTTTGTAGTTGCAGTATACTAGAAAAGCCTTCCAGCATTAAATGAAAATCCATAATAACCCACCCTTTTATGATGTTTAATTACAATTAGCCAAAAAAACCTAGTGGTAACGTAATATTCAAAGCTATTCTAAAAATTGCAAATACTGCCAAAGAAACTGCTAATGAAATTAAAGTCATTTTTATATAACTTCTTTGTTTTAAAAGATACATTAAAAACACCAAATATAACGTACTATCTAAAATAAAGCCTAAATGGGGTAGTAATAAACAATAAATAACAGTCGCCAACAAGGCAATGCCCGATCTTTGAATACCAGGGTCCTTAATGTCAAACTTTTCATTTGTTTGCATTGACTTACCCATTAGTGCTTTGATAAGTAGGATTATACTCATTACCATTAATCCTGTTGCCAAGAGTTTTGGAAAGAAACTAGGTCCCATTATTAATACTTTATCTTCAGGGAATTTAGCCGTTTCCATAAATACAAAGCCGCTGAGCAAAACACCAATAATTCCTACAATAATATCTGCTCTTTTCAAAGTTACAACTTCCTTTCTTTTGGTTCGTTTACGGCTAAGGCACTTTAGAAACAAGGCAAATACCATTTAGTATTTGCCTTTTGTATTTCAATCTTATTTGGTTAAACCTAACTTTTTCATAACAGCTTCTACATCCTTAGAAGAAACATCTAAGAATTTCTTAAATTCATCTTTATCGGCATAAGCTAGACCTAACCCTGCATTTTTAGCAAATGTTTGGAATTCTTCAGTTTCATATCCTTTTTTGAATGCATCTACTAAAATTTTCTCTACATCATCAGGTGTTCCTTTAGGTACTGCCAAACCTCTCCAAGTACCAAATATTATATCATAACCTAGTTCTTTAAATGTTGGTACATCTGGGAAGTTTGGTAAGCGTTCTTCACTCATTACAGCTAGCATTTTTAATTCGCCAGCTTCCACTTGACCTTGTACTTCTGCTGGACTTACTGTAACAGCTTCAATATGACCACCCACTAAGTCTGTTACAGCAGGAGCTGCACCATCAAATGGAACATGCTTAATATCTATACCAGCTTTGTCAGCAAGTAAGCCTGCAGCAATATGCCATACAGAGCCAGGTCCAGAGTTGCCTACCCGAATTTCTCCTGGGTGTTCTTTAGCATAATTGATAAATTCTTCAACAGTATCATAAGGTGCATCTTTTTTAACTGTTAAAGCAGCAGGGTCCATATTAATTCTCATCAATAAATCATAATCTTCATAAGTAAATGGTACTAGACCTTGAGGTGGTAAAGATAATAATTCAAATGTAATCATTGTAACTGTATAACCATCTGGCTTAGCTTTAATGCCAGCAGCATGACCTACAGCTCCACCGCCACCGGTTTGGTTAGTTACAGTAATGCTTTGACCCAAGAATGGCTCAGTAGCTTTGCTTAGTCCTCTTAAAACAGTATCAGTACCTCCACCAGCAGACCATGGGCAAATTGCAGTTATACTTTTAGTTGGAAATTCTACTTTCTTCTCCTCTTGTTTTTTAGGTTCTTCTTTTGGTTGTTCAG
>JASKKI010000015.1 GCA_030154225.1 Clostridia bacterium
ACCTCCTGTATGTTTGGAGTAGACACCTAAATCATACATGATTTCTCACTATGGTTGTTTATTTTTTTACATGCATTTTACCTGTTGCATTTAATTTTATAATGAACCTTTTTTAAAATTTTTTATAAAAATTATCAGATAGTATAAATTCTTTTAAAATGTCTAATGACCTGCTAGTATAAAAGAAAAAGGCTTGCTTAAACTTTCTATATCAGAGTACGATTAAATATACTTGGCGAAGTTATGTTAGAAAAAATACAGACAGGAAGTCTGCATCAAGGTTCACTGAATAATAGACGGTGAATTGAACTTGTTCTTTTTTTCTTCGTTACGAGCCTTAGAGTATTATGTGCGTAGATCTTGAAAAACAAAGCATCCATTCTTTTTCTTTAAAAAATTATAGGCTGTTGACTTTGTCAAAAGTTTGAATAATTTTTTATTAAGAAAAATCGACTTCGACGGTCTTTCAGAACCTACAGTAGTTACAGTGCTACAGGGAATAAAAGATTAAGATTGAAGGTTAGCCCAAAAGCTATACTTTTTTTTAACGTTAAAAAAGTGTTTCACGTGAAACACTTAAAAATTTTAAATATCTATTAATTCTAAAATCCTTTGTAAATCATCATGATTATAATATTCAATTTCAATCTTTCCTTTTTTACCATCATCTTTTATATTAACTTTTGTACTGAATCTATTACGTAATCTATCCTGAATATCATTTAAAATAGGAGATAGGGTGGATGCTTTACCTGTTTTGTTTTTAACAGCCGACTTTTTTAGTGATTTTTTTATTAAATTTTCTGTTTCCCTTACAGATAAACCATTATCAATAATTTGTTTAACTAACTGTAGTTGTAAAGATTGATTTTCAATGGAAAGTAATGGACGAGCATGACCAACAGTCAGAACCCCCTTTGCCAAATAATCGTGAATTAATTCTGGTAAATGTAATATTCTTAGATAATTTGCAATAAAAGGACGAGATTTACCAACCTTTTTAGCGACCTCTTCCTGTGTTAAACCAAATTCTTCAATAAGTTTTTTATAAGCTTTAGCTTCTTCTATAGGATTTAAATCATGTCTTTGAATATTTTCAATTAACGCCATTTCAGTCATATCACGATCTGATAAGGCTCTAATAACAGCAGGGATTTTTTCTAAACCTAATTGTTTACATGCTCTTAATCGCCTTTCTCCAACAACTAATTCATATCCTTCAGAATGAGGTCTAACTATAACTGGTTGAATTACACCATGTTCTTTTATAGAAGCAGCTAATTCTGATAATTTATCAGGATCAAAATTTTTTCTAGGTTGGAAAGAATTGGGTAAAATTTCATGAATATTTAATTCGCTTATAGTATCTTTATCGGGATCATATTGAACCGGATTTGTAGTGGGAATTAATGCACCAAGTCCTTTTCCAAGACCTCTTTTACTCATCTGTTAATCACTTCCTTTGCCAGTTCCATGTACATTTCAGCTCCTTTTGATTTGGGATCATATATAATTATAGGTTGACCAAAACTAGGAGCCTCACTTAAACGAACATTTCTAGGTATAATACTAGTAAACACTTTTTCTTTAAAATAATTTTTTACTTCATCTACAACTTGTATTGATAGATTAGTCCTGGCATCAAACATAGTTAAAACAGCACCTTCAATTTCTAAATTAGGATTAAGATGTTTTTGAACAAGTTGTACAGTATTCATCAATTGACTTAAACCTTCCAAAGCATAATACTCACATTGAATAGGTATTAATATAGAGTCAGCAGCAGTTAAAGCATTAAGAGTAAGTAAACCTAAAGACGGTGGGCAGTCAATAAAAATAAAATCATATTCTGATTTAATAGGTTCAAGGGCTTTTTTTAATTTTACTTCCCTGGATATTGCAGAAACTAGTTCCACTTCTGCACCAGCTAGTTGAATAGTAGCAGGAACAATAAATAAATTATCAATTTCCGAAGACAAAATTACTTTTGAAATAGGGACATTATTAACTATAACATCATATATACACCTAATATTAGAAGTAACTTTATTAATACCTACACCACTACTAGCATTACCCTGGGGGTCTATATCAATTAGTAATACTTTCTTTCCTAATGTAGCTAAACAGGAAGATAAATTTACAGCAGTTGTGGTTTTAGCTACACCACCTTTCTGATTGGCTATGGCAATAATTTTTCCCACTAGAATCACCCCACAACATAAAATATATATAATGTAAAATTCCACTTAATCGAGAAATCTTCCTGCCGATGTAACAAAATAAATATAATATTATTTATTAGAAATAAGCAATTTTAGATTAATTTAAAAATTAAGGAAAATTATTATAACACTATTAATAACTTTCTTTATATTTATTACATTTAAGTTTCTTACTTTTGGTAATTATAAGTGTTGGAGAATAGTCTCCTTACTATAAAAAAATATTAGACAATGTTCTATTTGTGAAATTAAAATGAGTATAACTAATTAATTAGTATTTTTTTATATGTATCAAATTAAGGATAATTTAATTTATATTCAAAATTACCCTACTTTACATGTAATTATAAATAAATTAATAATTTAAACCCTTAAAAAAAAATAAATATAGGAACATTTGTTCCCTTTATAATAAAAAAGAGCGTTAATTATTAACACCCTTAAATACATTTTATTTATTTAGCAACATTATGTTTGTTTTTAGGTAATCTAATGGTTACTTCTAAATAATCGTCATATTCATTTTCTGTAATATCTGCAGGAAGACCTGCATCCTGAATAGTTTGAACAGCACCTCTAATAGTATTAAGAAAAATACGCATATCTTTAAATATTTTAGTCATCTTGCGTTTCATTTTTTCTTTAGCAACTTTTTCATTATTAATTAGTAATTGTTCAACTAATTCATCAGTTTGTCTTACATTTAAATTATTAATATAAATTTCATTTAATGCTTTCAATTGTAATTTTTCATTATTTAATTTAAGTAAAGCTCTGGCATGTCTTTCAGTAATAACGTTTACAGAAATCTCTCTTTGAACAGTAGGGGATAGATTTAATAATCTTAATTTATTAGCAATTGTAGATTGACTTTTACCAACCCTTTTAGCAACTTCATCCTGGGTAATACCAAATTCTTTAATTAGTTTTGCATAACCTTCTGCCTCTTCAAAATAATTCAAATCTTCCCTCTGAAGATTTTCAATTAAAGCCATTTCTGCAATTTCTTTATCACTCAGATTTCTAATTATGGCAGGTATAGTTTGTAAACCTAATAACTGGCTAGCTCTAAATCTTCGTTCACCGGCAACAAGTTCATAACCCGTTCCAATTTTACGAACTATAATAGGCTGTAAAACACCAAACTCTTTAATTGATTGAGCTAACTCTTCTAATTGTGCTGGATCAAAAACTCTTCTGGGTTGAAAAGGATTAGGAGTTATTAAAGATAAATCTAAATGTTTTATTTCATTTTTATCTATATCTTGTGTAATACCAAATATTTTAGATATATGATCTTTCATCAAGGAACACCCCTTATAATCAGTTCACTTTTATATTCTATTAAATTTATATAAATTCCTCCTAAAATTTTTAAATTTTACATTTTTATCCATTATCTTTACATTTTATAATATTCTCTAAGAAAGTAAAGGCTTTTTGGAAGGTATACCTGCTTTTCTCGGATATTTATCTAACGTTGGTTTAACTTTTTTAATAGTTATTATAATTCTATTAATTTTTTCATCTTGTAAAGAAAATTTATCCATTTTGTATACCTCTCCTCCAAGTAAATTAAGAGCAAGATTACTCTCATTTAATTCATTTAATCCTTCCGGACCTTTCAATGCCATGAAATAACCACCAATTTTAACAAAAGGAAGACAAAGTTCAAGTAAAACAGGTAGTCTAGCCACAGCTCTAGCTAAAACTAGATCATAATTCTCTCGATATAAATTATTTTTTCCTAAATCTTCAGCCCTACCATGTACACAAACAACTTTTTCTAAATTTAATTTACTTAGAACAAATTCTAAAAAAGTTATTCTTTTTTGTAATGAATCACATAAAGTTAGATCAATACTATTATTAAGCACAATTTTTAAAGGTATACCTGGAAAACCGGCACCAGTACCTATATCTATAATCTTTTTTCCTTCCCATGGTAAATTTACTTTTAAACAGAAAAGGGAATCAATAAAATGTTTATAAATAATATCTTCTTCCCTTTCTAATGAAGTTAAATTCATCTTATTATTCCATTCTCTTAAAAAAGAAGCAAATAAAACTAGTTTATTAATTTGCTCATCATTTAAATTAAAACCTTTCTGAGGTAAAATTTTTAATAATTTATCTTTCACCGGAAATTGCTCCTTTACGTCGTTGTTGTTCTAAAAACACCATTAAAACTGAGATGTCAGCAGGAGAAACCCCTGATATTCTAGAAGCTTGTCCGATAGAGGTAGGTTTAATATTATTTAACTTTTGTTTAGCCTCATTCCTTAAACCGGTAATTTTAGTATAATCCAAATCAAGGGGTAAAAATCTATTTTCAATTTTTTCGAACCTTTCTATCTGAATCAGTTGCTTATTTATATAACCTTCAAATTTAATTTGAATTTCCACCTGTTCTTTTACATCATTATTAATCTCCTTATCTCCATATCCTATGTTAATTAAATCATCATAAGAAATTTCTGGTCTCTTTAATAAATCAGCTGCAGAGATAGATTGCTTTAATAATGAACTTTGTTTATTCTTTAGTAAATTAATTAAATTCTTATCTGTAGGACTAAGCATTAACTCTTTTAATCGACATTTTTCCCGGGAAATATTTTCTTTTTTGATAATAAATTTCTCATATCTATCTTTTTTAACTAAACCTATTTCCCATCCTTTTTCTGTTAATCTTAAATCAGCATTATCTTGCCGGAGTAATAAACGATATTCAGCTCTGGAAGTTAACATACGATAAGGTTCATTTGTACCTTTAGTAACCAAATCATCTATAAGAACACCTATATAAGCTTCTGATCTTTTTAAAATAAATGGCTCTTTGTTTCTTATTTTTAAAACAGCATTAATACCTGCTATTAAACCCTGTGCCGCAGCTTCTTCATAACCGGAAGTTCCATTGATTTGCCCCGCTGTAAATAATCCGCTAATTTTTTTAGTTTCCAGTGTTAATTTAAGTTGAGTAGGGTTAAGACAATCATATTCAATTGCATAGGCTGGACGCATAATTTCAACTTTTTCTAAACCGGGAATTGTTCTATACATTTCTAGTTGAACATCTTCCGGTAAGCTAGAAGAAACACCTTGAACATACATTTCATAGGTATTTAAGCCTTCTGGTTCAATAAATATTTGGTGACTGGACTTATCAGAAAAACGTACAATCTTATCTTCAATAGAAGGACAGTACCTTGGTCCTGTTCCTTCAATTGATCCGGAATACAAAGGTGCCCGGTGTAAATTATCCCTAATAATTTTATGGGTTTTTTCATTGGTATAAGTAAGCCAGCAAGAATAATTATAAGGTGAAGGATCCTCACTCATAAAAGAAAAAAACAATTTTTTATTATCACCGGGTTGTTCAATCATTTTAGAAAAATCAATAGTTCTTTTATCAACACGGGCAGGTGTACCTGTTTTAAATCTCATTATTTCTAATCCTAACTCTTTTAAATTTTCAGCAAGATTGATTGAAGCTTGTTGTCCATTAGGTCCGGCAATATAATTAAAATCTCCTATAATAATTTTCCCCCGTAAATATGTTCCCGTTGTTAATATAACAGCTTGAGCGGTGTAAATGGCTCCTGTTTGAGTAATAATACCTTTTATCTTATTATTTTCAACAATTATTTTTTCCACCATTGCTTGCTTTACATCTAAATTATCTTGTGATTGTAAAGTTTGTATCATTTCCCGTTGATACCACTGTTTATCGGCCTGAGCCCTTAAAGCATGGACAGCAGGACCTTTACCCGTATTTAACATTCTGACTTGAATATTAGTTTTATCAATATTAATGCCCATTTGTCCACCTAATGCGTCAATTTCCCTAACTAAATGACCTTTAGCTGGACCACCAACAGCAGGATTACAAGGCATTAAAGCAATATTTTCAATACTAATAGTAACCACTAATGTTTTACAACCCATTCGAGCAGAAGCAAGAGCAGCTTCACATCCGGCATGACCGGCCCCTATAACAATTACATCATAATTACCTGCTAAAAACTCCATAATAATCCTCCTTATTTACCAAGGCAAAATTGTGAAAATATTTGATCTATAATATCATCTTCTATTGTATCTCCAGTTATTTTTCCTAAACTTTCCCATGCACCACGAATATCTATAACTACAAAATCACCTGGCATTTCATTTTCCAAAGAGTTAATAGCCCCTTTTAAATATTCAATGGCTTTTTCTAATGATTGAATATGCCTAGCATTAGTAATAATAGTCTCCTGAGAAATTTCTATTTTGCCTTCAAAAAACATATCTATAATTTGTTTTTCAAGTAATTCCAAACCTTCATTTTCCTTTACGGAAATCTGAATTAAAGGTTTATTTCCTATAATATTTTTAATTGATTCCAGATTATGTTGTTTATATTCCAGATCAATCTTATTTACCAAAACAATAGTTGGTATATCATTTAAAAATCTATTCAATATTTCAATATCTTCAGTAGTGATACCTGTTAAAACATCAAATACATATAATACTAAATCAGCTTTTTTAATCAATTCTTTAGATTTTTCAACACCAATTTTCTCAACTATATTATCAGTTTCTCTAATTCCGGCAGTGTCAATTATCTTAACAGGAATTCCAGCCAGACTAATGAATTCTTCAATGACATCCCTGGTTGTACCAGGAACATCAGTAACAATTGCTCTAGTTTCTTTTAATAAAGCATTTAATAAACTGGATTTTCCAACATTAGGTTTTCCAATAATTACTACATTAAGACCCTCTCTTATAATTTTACCTTTTTGAGATGTTTCTAAAATTTTTTGAATCATATCTTTTAAAATATGAATTTTTTCTAATTGTTGAGAATTGCTTAATCGTTCAATATCTTCGTCAGGAAAATCGATATCAGCTTCAATATAAGCCACTAATTTTAGAAGTTCATTACGAGTTTTATTTACCATCGCTGATAATGAACCTTGTAACTGATTGACAGCTACATCTAATCCTTTTTCCGTTTTTGCATTTACAATATCCATAATAGATTCAGCTTGTGCTAAATCTAATTTTCCATTTAAAAAAGCGCGTTTACTAAATTCACCAGGTTCTGCCAAACGAGCTCCATTTCTTAAAACAAGCTCTAATACTTTTCTAACAGGAACCATTCCACCATGACATTGAATCTCAACAACATCTTCCCCTGTAAAAGTAGCAGGACCTTTCATAATTAAAAAAAGAGCTTCATCTACAGTTTTGTTTTCTTTAAAATCATAAACTTTTCCATAAATGATAGAATGAGATTGAACAAATTTAAAATTCTTTTTTCCTTTATATACAGACTCTCCGATATTAATGGCTTCTGGACCACTGATCCTTATAATTCCTACACTAGCCGAACCCATTGCTGTAACAATTGCAGCTATAGTATCATTCAACAACTTAAGTCACCCCATGGAAAAATATTCTGCACATATGTTACCACAAATTAAATATAAAAACACATCCTTCTAAAAAAAAACTAACATTACCCGACTTATACAAAATTTTTAAAACTAATTCCTATCTTTAAAATAGCTTACAATAAATACAAAAAAAATAGAATTACAATAACTAGTAATATGTTTTTACCAAAAAATCAAAAAAGCCCAGTAATTTAAATTTACCAGGCTTTCTTTACTTTAATTGTTTTTAGGCACTATTACTACTTTTCTATAAGGCTCTTCACCTTCACTATAGGTTGTAATGGAATCATCATCTTGCAATGCTAAATGAATAATTCTTCTTTCATGAGGATTCATAGGTTCTAAAACAACTTTCCGACCAGTACGCTTAACTTTTTCAGATAATTTAGTAGCTAAATTAATTAAAGTATCTGCTCTACGATCACGATATCCTTCTACATCAATTATAATTTTTGTTTTCTGGTCACTTTTCTTATTTATAAACAGATTTAATAAAAATTGAAGTGAATCTAATGTATCACCCCTACGTCCTATCAAAATACCAAGGTTATCTCCACTTAAATTAAAAATAGTATGTTCCTTAGTCCTTTTTACTTCAATAATTGGTTTTAAATGCATAAAATAAAATATTTTTTCTAAAAAAATTTGAGCTTGCTTTTCTGGATCATATTTTTCTTCAACTCTAACTAAAGCATTTTTATTACCAAGTAATCCTAAAAAACCTTTATTTGGTTGTTCTAAAACTTCAATTTTAACTTCATCCCTACTTAGCTGTAACTCCTCTAAGGCTAACTTTATTGCATCTTCTACAGTTTTCGCAGATATTTCAATACTTCTCATTTACCACCAACTTCCTCCTTCTTTTCAGCAAGCGGTTGACGATTGATCAAATATTGTTGGATAGCACCTAAAATATTAAAGACAACCCAGTACAAAGCCAATCCGGCAGCAAATTTCATACTAATATAACCAATAAACAAAGGCATAAAATATAACAACATAGCATTAGATGAATTAGTACCAGTAGTAGGAGTAGTAATCTTAGATTGAACAAATGTAGCTAAAGCTACTAAAATAGGCAAAATATAATAAGGGTCAGGTTGACTTAAATTAGCAATCCAAAAAAACTTAGCATGAGCAGCAGGTTCAAAATTAAAATCTCTTAATGCAGTAAAAAGACCAATTAAAATTGGCATTTGAACCAAAATAGGTAAACAACCAGCGGCAGGATTAACATTATATTCTTTATATAAATCCATAATTGCCTTGTTCATTTTTTCTTTATCATTTTTATATTTCTTTTGAATTTCTTGCACCTTGGGCTGAATTAATTGCATACCTTTCATTGACTTCATCTGTTTTAAAGATAAAGGATATAAAACTATTTTTAAAAGAATAGTCAATAATATAATAGCCAAGGCATAGCTGGGTAAACCTATTGTATTTGTAAAACTATATAAAGCCATTATTATACTTTTTAAACCATCCACTAACCAATCCAAACGAATTCCCTGCTAAACAAACAAGTTTGGTAGCAGGTTTCACCTCCTCAAATTTTATTTAATAGAATCATAACCTCCAGGATGAAATGGATGACACTTTAAAATTCTGATTAAAGATAGAAAACTACCTTTAAAAAATCCATAACGATTAATAGCTTGTAAAGCATATTCTGAACAAGTAGGATAAAACCTACATGTTCTACCTTTTAAAGGAGATATATAATTTTGATAAAATTTAATAACTATTATACTTAAACTAGTTAAAAGTTTATTAATCATTCCATCAATCTACCTTTTATTAATAATGATTCCATATTTTCTTCAACATCATGATAGCTTTTTCCTTTAATTTTTTGTCTAGCAATAAAAATTAAATCATAACCTGGTTTTATTTTTTTTATATTTTTCCGAGCTATTTCTCTTAATTGTCTTTTTAAATAGTTCCTTTCATTAGCTTTACCAATTTTTTTAGAAATAGAAAAACCTATACGAGTATTATTTACTTCTCTGTTCTTTTTAATATAAAGTACTAAATATTGATTAGCAATAGATTTAGAACTTTTATAAATCCTTCTAAAATCAATATTTTTACGCAATCTATATTTTTTGGGCAACAAAATATCATCCCCTCATGTAGCTTATTTTATACTATCTTTTAAATCTAAAAAGGCCTCTTGGGCCTTTTTTCGTACATGAGAAGTAATTCTATTATGAGTAGTATTGAAAAAAGTACAATAAACTTCCGTTTTATTTATATATTAAAAAACAAAAGTTATTATTAAGCACTTAATCTTCTTCTTCCTTTTGATCTTCTTCTTTTTAAAACATTTCTACCAGTTGAACTACCCATTCTTTTACGAAAACCATGTACTCTTTTATGTTTTCTATTTTTTGGCTGATAAGTTCTTTTCATTTGAAAACACCCCCTCTGCAAAATCACATATATATGAATATTTATAAATACTTAAAATAATTATCCACACACACAAAAGATTATATCTTATCAATTATGTAGGGTCAAGTTTATATCTCTTATATCGATAATTTGTGGATAATTTTTTTTAACTATATCTATAGTTGTTGATAACTCCTATTAATCATGGTATTATTTACTTGCTATTTTCTTAATATTAATTTTTTTATCCACAAAATTAAGTACTTTATTCACATATTGTGGATAAATCTGTGAATAATTTTTAAATATTTAACTATTTTTTAAACTTTATTTATTTTTTATTGGGGGTAATACAATGCTTAAATCACAACTTTCCCATATCTGGAAAGAAACACTGCAACTATTAGAAAAAGATCTCAGTAAACCAAGTTTTGAAACCTGGTTTAAATCAACAGAGTTAATAGCCTATTATGATGATTATCTAATCATTAGTACTCCTAATGAATTTGCAAAAGATTGGTTACAAAACCGTTATATAGATTTAATTAAATCTAAATTGCAATCACTTTTAAATCATTCGGTTAATTTAAAATTTGTAGTTGCACAGCAAAAAGAAGAAGAGATCCAAAAAATTAAAGAAAATAAAGTAAGTAACATTAAAAATAATGAAGATTATACTGGTAATCATTTAAATCCAAAATATACTTTCGATACTTTTGTTGTAGGTAATAGTAATAGATTTGCCCATGCAGCTTCGTTAGCAGTAGCCGAATCAGTAGCTAAAGCCTATAACCCTTTATTTATCTATGGAGGGGTTGGATTAGGAAAAACTCATCTTATGCATGCCATTGGTCATTATGTTATAGAAACAAATAAAAATGCAAAAGTTGTTTATGTCTCATCAGAGAAATTTACTAATGAATTAATAGATGGTATTAGAGATGATAAAACAACCGATTTCCGTAATAAATATAGAAATATTGATGTTTTATTAATAGATGATATTCAATTTTTAGCAAAAAAAGAAAGAACACAAGAAGAATTTTTCCATACATTTAATGCTTTGTATGAAGCTAACAGACAAATAATTATATCCAGTGACCGTCCACCTAAAGAAATTCCTACCCTTGAAGACCGTTTAAGGACTAGATTTGAATGGGGTTTAATTACTGATATTCAACCACCAGATTTAGAAACAAGGATAGCTATTTTAAGAAAAAAAGCCCAAATGGAAAACATTGATGTAGATAATGAAGTGATGTTATACATAGCCGATAAAATTCAATCAAATATTAGAGAATTAGAAGGAGCTTTAATAAGGGTAATAGCATATTCTTCATTAAATAATAACGAAATAACTTTGGATTTAGCTATTGAAGCATTAAAAGATATTATACCTGCTAATAAACCCAGACCTATTACACCAGAACTTATTCAGGAAAAAGTATCGGAAATATTTTCTCTCAAAGTAGAAGAACTAAAAGCAAAGAAAAGAACAAAAAGTGTTGCATTTCCACGACAAATTGCTATGTATTTATGTCGAGAATTGACAGATTTATCTTTACCTAAAATAGGAGATATATTTGGAGGTAGAGACCACACAACGGTAATCCATGCCTGTGAAAAAATTTCTTCAGAAATGTTAAAAGACCCATCTATCCAAGAAACAATAAACAAAATAAAAGAGAGACTACATAGTTAATTGTGGATAAACTTATTAATAAAATGTTAATAGTATGTTAATGATGTGTGGATATTTTATCAACCTGTTAATATGTGGACAAACTGTTTTATTTATTAACACAATTATAAACATCCTTTAAAATAATAAATATAAAGCTTGTCCACCTTTTTCCACATATCCACAGCTATTACTACTATAACTATTATATATATTCTTATTTTATAAAAATATTCCTGAAGAAAGGCTGGTTTTTATTTTGAAAATTATCGCTACTAAAGAAAATCTTTTAACTGGTATTCAAACTGTTCAAAAAGCTATATCTAATAAAAACACAATTCCTATTTTGTCCGGTATTTATATGAAAGCTAAAAACAATAAATTATATTTTGCAGCAACTGATCTAGAAATAGGTATTGAATGTAAAGTTCCCGTACAAGTTTTAGAAGAAGGGGAAATAGTTATACCTGCTCGCCATTTTTCCGAATTAGTTAGAAAATTACCAAATACAAAAATTACCTTTACATATTTACCAGAAATTATTGGATTAAATATCCAATATGATGAAGCTGAAGTAGATTTAAAAGGATGGTTAGGAGAAGAATTTCCAGTTATTCCAGATTTAGAAGAAGAATATTGCTTTGAAATGGATGTAAACTTACTAAGAAATATGATTAAACAAACTATTTTTGCAACTGCCGTTGATGATAGTAGGCCAATATTTACTGGAGCATTATTTGAAATAGAAGGTAATGGATTAAATATAGTTACTACCGATACTCATAGATTGGCTTTAAGAACAGGAAAAATAAATACTTCGTATGATAAAGGACTAAATGTAATTGTACCTGGTAAGACATTAAGTGAAGTAAGCCGTATTGCTAAGGAAGAAGAATTAATAAAAATTAAAGGTAATTATAACCAAATATCTTTTGAAACTGAAGAAGCACGAATAATTTCTCGTATCATAGATGGTAAATTTCCCAATTATAGGCAGGTTATTCCACAGGAATATAAAACATTTGTTAAAACAAAAACTAGAGCTTTTCAGGAAATAATAGAAAGGGCAAATTTATTTACAAATGAAAAAGATGGTACAAGTATTATCAAGGTATCTATAAGTGATGGATTATTACAAGTTTCTTCTAAATCACAGATTGGAAAAGTTGAAGAAAAATTACCTATATATGTCGAAGGTGAAAGTATAGAAATATCTTTTAATGCTAAATATTTATTAGATGCATTAAAAGTAATTGATTCCGAAGATCTAAATATTACATTAACTGGTTCATTAAGTCCAGGAATAATAAAGCCTGGAAATCATGAAAATTTTATATACTTAATATTACCTTTAAGAACTGTTTAATTTGGAGTGCAAAATAAGTGATTTTAAAAGATGTTATCCTTGAAAACTATCGTAATTATTTAAATTTAGAAATCGAACTTGATAATAATATAAATTTATTTATCGGTGAGAATGCCCAAGGAAAAACTAATTTTATTGAAGCTGTTCATTACCTTGCTACAGGAAGAACCTTTCGTAGTAACAAAGACCTGGAAATAATAAATTGGGAAAAAAATTACTTTCGTATTAAAGGAAAATTAATTAAAAAAAATTTAAATAGGGAATTTTTATTAGATATATATTATGACCGGCAAGGAAATAAGAAGGTTAAAATAAATGGGGTTAAATATAAAAAAATCTCTGATTTATTTGGTTATCTTCAAGTTGTTATTTTTTCTCCTGATGATTTAAACATTATAAAAGGTTCACCTGCAGAAAGAAGAAAATATATTGACTTAGAAATTTGCCAACTAATTTCAACATATTATAATACCTTGAGTACTTATAATAAAGTATTACAGCAAAGAAATAATTTATTAAAAGAAATAAGAGATAATAATCAAAAAATAGATATTTTAGAAGTTTGGGATGAACAGTTAGTTAAATACGGAAGTATTATCATAAAAAACAGAATAGAATTTTTAAGTAAAGTAGTTCCTTTAGCTAGAAGAAACCAAGATGAGATAACTAATGGAAAAGAAAAACTGGATATAACATATAATTCTTCAATAATAAGTACTCCTACAGTAGAAATAAGAACAATAGAAAAAAATTTTATAGATAAAATCAAACAAAATAAAAATAATGAAATAAAAAAAGCTATTACCCTTTTTGGACCTCATAGAGACGATATAATTTTTTATATTGAGGGTAAAGATTTAAAAACTTTTGGTTCACAAGGACAACAAAGAACTGCAATTTTATCATTAAAAATGGCAGAACTAAATTTATTTTATTATAATAATGAAGAATACCCTTTATTATTACTGGATGATGTAATGTCTGAATTAGATGATTATAGAAGAGAATTTTTAATGAAGGTAATTAGAAATAATAATATTCAAACATTAATTACAGGAGCAAATGCTGAATTATTGGATATTAATATTGAAAATAAAGAAGTTTTTAATGTAGTAAATGGAACGATTAAGGGTTCAAGGAGGTTCTAGATTTTGTTTTTACATTTAGGTGAAGATATTATAGTACCAAAAAATTCTGTTATTGGTATATTTGATAAAGAAAAATGTTCTAGTTCAATAATTACCAGGGAATTTATAGAAATTGCAGAATCGGAAAAAAAAATGTTAAGAATCGGATCTGATGAAAAAATTAGAACTTTTGTTTTAACAAATGAAGGTATTTATTTATCGCCTATTTCATCCATAACATTATTAAAAAGATTCCAGCAAATTTATGAGTTAGGTAACGATGAAAATTCTTAACCGGGTTTAAACCGGTTATTTAAATTTATAAGAATAAATAAAAACAAAGATTAAGAAGAAAATTAAGTGGTATCTTTACAGATATTGCTAACTTATTAACACTTTGATATAATTTTAATTTAGGGAAATTATATACAAGGAGAGAATGAAGTGGAACAATTTAATAATAATGGTTATACGGCCAATGAGATACAAGTTCTCGAAGGATTAGAAGCAGTCAGAAAACGACCTGGTATGTATATAGGTAGTACAAGTTCCCGTGGGTTACATCATTTAGTTTATGAAATTGTTGATAATAGTATAGATGAAGCTTTAGCTGGATACGGTAGTAGGATTGATGTTATTATTCATAAGGATAACAGTATTACTGTAATTGATGAAGGAAGGGGTATTCCTGTAGAGCCCCATCCAAAAATGAAAATACCTGCAGTGGAAGTTGTTTTAACAACATTACATGCAGGAGGAAAATTCGGTGGAAAAGGCTATAAAGTTTCTGGTGGTCTCCATGGTGTTGGAATGTCTGTTGTTAATGCCCTTTCGGAATGGTTAGAAGTAGAAGTAAGTAGGGAAGGTAAGATTTTTCAACAACGTTATGAAAGAGGTAAAACTGTTTCTAAATTAAAAGTAATTGGAACTACCAAAAAAACAGGTACTAAGATTGTCTTTAAACCTGATTACAAAATATTTGAAGACACAGTTTATGATTTTAATATTTTAGCACAAAGATTAAGAGAACTATCATTTTTGAATAAAGGTTTAAAAATTGTCCTTAAAGATGAAAGAAATAATAATGAGGTGGTTTTTCTACACAATGGAGGAATTATAGATTTTGTTAAATTCATTAATAAAAACAAAGATACTATTAATTCTAAAGTTATATATTTTGAAAATGAAAAAGATGATATTCAAGTAGAGGTAGCTTTACAATATACAGATACTTATGCTGAAAATATATTCTCATATGCAAATAATATTAATACCCATGAAGGAGGTACTCACGAGTCCGGATTTAAATCAGCACTGACCCGGGTTATTAACGATTATGCCCGCAAGCAAAATCTATTAAAAGAAAATGATAACAATTTAACAGGAGAAGATATCAGGGAAGGTTTAACAGGAGTTATTAGTGTTAAGGTTCCAGAACCACAATTTGAAGGTCAAACTAAAACGAAGTTAGGAAATAGTGAAGTTAGAGGAATAGTTGAGAGTATAGTCAATGAAAATTTATCAACTTTTTTAGAAGAAAATCCTTCAGTAGGTAAAAAAATTATAGAAAAAGCAATATATGCGGCAAGGGCCAGAGAAGCTGCTCGAAAAGCCCGGGAATTAACCAGAAGAAAAAATGCTTTAGAAAATACGGCATTACCAGGAAAACTGGCCGATTGTTCTATTAAAGATCCTCAATACTGTGAGTTATATTTGGTTGAGGGTGATTCCGCCGGAGGTTCAGCAAAGCAAGGAAGGGATAGAAGATTTCAGGCTATTTTACCTTTAAGGGGTAAAATAATTAATGTTGAAAAGGCTCGTTTGGATAAAATTTTAAATAATGAAGAAATTAGAGCTATTATAACTGCCATGGGTACCGGTATTAGTGATGATTTTGATATAACTAGAGCTAGATACCATAAAATTATTTTAATGAGTGATGCTGATGTAGATGGAGCTCATATTAGAACTTTATTATTAACTTTTTTCTATCGTTACATGAAACCACTGGTTGAACAAGGTTATGTATATATAGCTCAACCACCCCTTTATAAAGTTAAAAAAAATAAAGAAGAAATATATTTATATTCAGATGAAGAATTAGAAAAATATTTAGAACGAGTAGGAAGAGATAACTATAATATCCAAAGGTATAAAGGTTTAGGTGAGATGAATCCTGATCAGCTCTGGGATACCACTATGAACCCGGAAAGTAGAACAATTTTGAAAGTAAGTTTAGAAGATGCCATTAAAGCAGATGAAATATTTACAATTTTAATGGGTGATAAAGTTGAACCAAGAAGGGAATTTATTCAATCTAATGCCAAGTATGTTAGGAATCTGGATATTTAAACCAGTTATGGAGTGTATAAATGTTGTAACATTTATACACTTTTATTTTAGAAAATATTTATTTTGGTTTATAATTATGGTAGTTGTTATTAAGTCATAATATTTTTTAGAGTTAATAGCTTTGATCAGCTATTAAATTATAAATTTATTTCAAGGAGTTGATATGATGAAATGTGAATTTACCCATGCATGTATAAGGGTGATGGATTTAGAAAAATCTTTAGATTTTTACCAAAATGCTTTAGGTCTAAAGGAATCCAGGAGAAAAGATTTTCCCGAACATAAATTTACTCTGGTCTATTTAAAAGATGACATAACTGATTTTGAATTAGAATTGACTTATAATTATGACCAGAAAGAACCTTATCAAATTGGTAACGGTTTTAGCCACTTGGCAGTTTTAGTTGATGATTTAGAAGCAATGCATCAAAAACATAAAGAAATGGGTTATGAAGTTACAGATTTAAAAGGACTACCAGGTTCACCTCCTAAATATTATTTTATTAGTGATCCTGATGGGTATAGAACAGAGATTATTCGTAAAGAATAGATAGTTTGTTAAAAAATTTCATCTAGCTTTGTTACATAATGGGGCCGAACTCTTCTAGTATTTAATTATTTATACTTATGGTTTCGGCCCTTAGTTTTTGGCCATTTTTATTTTATTTATTAACACTTTAAATAATTTACTTTATAAATATAAAATTACACAATTGGGGAATAATAAAGATAATGAATGAATTAATTAGGATGTTGTTATGAGGGATAAATTGTTTTCTGGTGCAGTTGCCGGTCTTATAGGGGCAGGAATTGTTGGTTTAATTAGCTCTATTTTAAAAAGGTTTAGAATTTATGAGTATACATATATGGATACTGCAGCTTCTTTAATTTATCCTTATAAAGAAGCAGGAACTTTAGCCTGGTATGTTGTTGGCTGGTTGAACAATTTTATTATTGGAATAATCTTAGGAATTATTTTAGTTTACATTTTAGCATGGACCGGTAAGGATTATGGAATTTTAAAAGGTACCATATTCGGATTAGTATGGTGGTTTATTCTGACAGTAATCATTCAACCGGAACTTTTTGAATGGGGTAGATTTCATGAAACAAAAAGTTTAGTTATATGTCTTTTTAGAGATGTTCTTTTTGGTATTGTAACTAGTTATATAATAATTAAATATACAGACTTAATAAACCCGGTTTAAAAAACACCGGGTTTATCTATTATTGATTTCCTTTTTACTAAAAGGTATACTAATATAGGTATATTCCATACTTTTCTTAGCTCTTATTTTAAAAATAGGATAACAAATTATATATTTGGATTAGACATTGAAAGGAGAAACCAAGTAGTGGAGAATTTCACCCATGGTAAAATTTTACCTATAAAAATTGAAGATGAAATGCAAAAATCTTATATAGATTATGCAATGAGTGTTATTGTCGGGCGAGCTCTTCCTGATGTTAGGGACGGTTTAAAACCTGTTCATAGACGTATTCTTTACTCCATGTATAAAACGGGAATGACTCCGGACAAGCCTTATAAAAAGTCAGCACACGTTGTTGGTGACGTTTTAGCTAAATATCATCCTCATGGAGATAGTGCAGTATATGATGCAATGGTCCGGATGGCCCAGCCTTTTTCTACTCGTTATCCTTTAGTTGATGGTCATGGTAATTTTGGTTCCGTTGATGGCGATTCCGCTGCAGCCATGCGTTATACAGAGGTAAGAATGTCTAAACTGGCAACTGAACTATTATCTGACATTGAAAAAAATACAATTGATTATATTCCTAACTATGATGAATCTCTGGAAGAACCTATTGTTTTACCTTCAAGGTACCCTAATTTATTAGTAAATGGATCTTCCGGAATAGCTGTTGGTATGGCTACCAATATTCCACCCCATAACCTAGGAGAAGTAATTAATGGTGTAATTGCTCTCATCGATAACCCAAATATTACAAGTAAAGAATTGATGAAAATTGTTAAAGGACCTGATTTTCCCACTGGCGGTATTATTATGGGTAAAAAAGGTATTAAACAGGCGTATGAAACAGGACGGGGTGTAGTTAGAGTCAGAGCTAAAACCCAAATTGAAAAAATGAATAACGGTAAAATGAGGATCGTGGCTACCGAAATACCCTATCTGGTCAACAAAGCTAGATTAATTGAAAAAATTGCCGAACTGGTAAGGGATAAGAAAATTGATGGTATAACTGATTTAAGGGATGAATCTGATCGTTCGGGAATGAGAATTGTTATTGAATTGAGAAGGGATGTTAACCCCCAGGTTATCCTGAACCAGTTATATAAAAATACCCAGTTACAGGAAACCTTTGGTGTTATTATGCTAGCCTTAGTTGATGGTGAGCCTAAGGTTTTAAGTTTAAAAGAAGTATTATTTTATTATTTAGAACATCAAAAAGATGTTGTAGTGCGCAGGACCAAATATGAATTAAACAAAGCAGAAGAAAGGGCTCATATTGTTGAAGGTTTAAGGATAGCTTTAAACAATCTAGATGAAGTTATTAAAACTATTAGGCAGTCTAGAACAACGGAAGAAGCTAGGACCAATTTAATGACTAAATTCGGCCTTAGTGAAAAACAAGCTCAGGCCATTTTGGACATGCGTTTGCAAAAGCTTACCGGATTAGAAAGGGAAAAATTAGAGGAAGAATATAAAATTTTAATGGAAAAAATTGAATATTATCGAAGTGTATTAGCAGATGAAACAATGGTTTACGATATTATTAAAGAAGAAATAAGTATTATTAAGGAAAAATATACTGATGAAAGAAGAACAGAAATAAGTCTTTCTGATGATAAACTGGAAATGGAAGATTTAATAGCGGACGAAGATGTAGTAATTACTATCAGTCATAATGGATATATAAAAAGAATGCCCATTGATACCTATAAGAGCCAGCGGCGGGGTGGAAAAGGCATTACCGCAATGACAACAAAGGGTGAAGACTTTGTTGAGCAGTTATTCATAACTACTACCCATAATTATTTACTTTTCTTTACTAATAAAGGTAAAGTATACAGGATAAAAGTATATGAAATACCTGAATCGGGAAGACAATCAAAAGGTACAGCAATAGTTAATCTTCTTTACATCAATGGTGATGAACAGATAACAACGGTAATACCAGTTAAAGAATATACTGATGGCTGGTACCTGTTAGCTGCAACCCAGAAAGGTATAGTCAAAAAAACATATTTAAGTGAATATGATACTTCCCGTAAAGATGGTATTATTGCCATTACTTTAGATGAAGATGATGAGTTAATGGGAGTACAATTGACAGATGGTAAACAGGATGTAATTTTGGTTACAAAAGAAGGTATGGCAATTCGCTTTAATGAACAGGATGTTCGACCAATGGGTAGGACAGCCCGTGGTGTTAGAGGAATAAATCTTGGTAATACTGATATTGTTGTTGGTATGGATATTGTAAGGGATAATGCTCAACTTCTGGTAATTACCGACAAAGGATATGGAAAGCGAACTCCACTTGATGAGTATAGAACCCAAACCAGGGGCGGAAAGGGTATTATTACTTTACGCACTACACCCAGAAACGGTAAACTGGTAGGAACTAAAGTAGTAAAAGAAGGAGAAGAAATAATGATAATTTCTAAAGAAGGTATAATCATCAGATTAAAAGTTGATGATATATCTTCAATGAGTCGTACTACCCAGGGAGTTCTTATTATGAGAGTAGGAGAAGATGATAGTGTTGTTGCCGTGGCTAGGGTAGTTGCTGATGATAATTAAAAGGAAAATTAAAGAACCGTATTATTTAACGGTTCTTTATTTATTAAATCTAATTGTATAAGGAAAAATAAGTTAAGAAAGGAGTGATATAGAATGCCAAGAACTTTGTTTTTAAATAGTAGTCAAACTGTTGAAATACCTGATGAAGAAAAAACCTATTTATTTACTTTAGGTACGGAAAATGCTCAAGCAGAATTATTAATTGATATTATAAATAAACGCTTGCGGGTACTAAAAATAATGGGAAATAAAGAAGAAAGTATTTTAGAAAAAATTTATGAAGTAGCTAAATTAAATAAATTAGGAAAAATATGGGCTGTTGCTACCATTGACCAGTGGGAATGGTTTTTTAAATGGGGGTATATTTTAGAAGGTATATTACCAAGATATTTTAATTCCGGTTCTGCTTATTATATGGCATATTTTTTAAGTTCAGAGAGAAGGATAAGTACTTTAATCGATGAAGAAGAAAGGCTTATTAATAATTTAAAAAAACAAAATTTAGCAGGGAAATTACCTGCACTTCCGGAAGGTTATGAAATGCGGTTAGGTAATTTCGAGGATGTAGAAGAATTGGCAAAGTTTTATGATGAAATTTTTCCTACCTATCCTACCCCTATGCATGATCCTAAATATGTAAAAAAAATGATGAATAATAAAGTTATTTTTAATATAATTTTTTGGAAAGGAAAAATTGTAACTGCAGCATCTGCCGATATTGAAGAAGCTTCCAAAACCGTTGAAATGACAGATATTGCCTGTAGCCCAGAACACCGGGGTAAACAGTTACCGGTAATTGCCATAAATAGCTTGGAAAAAAAGATGAAACAATTAAAAATGAAAACCCTTTATACTTTAGCCCGGGCTAAACTTCCCGGAATAAATAAAGCATTTTACCGTTTAGGTTATTCATATTATGGGAGACTTATTAATAATTGTGATATTTTTGATGGTTATGAAGATATGAATCTCTTGGTTAAGGTATTATAATCAAGCCTGTAAAAAAAAGGATTTAAGAGCTAATTATTGAGAAGTAGTATCAACTGTAGTAAAATAAATTAGTAAATTTTAAAGTGGAGGTCTGAAAATGAACGTATTGGTAATCAATTGTGGTAGTTCTTCATTAAAGTACCAACTCTTTGATATGACCAATGAGAGTGTATTGGCTAAAGGGTTGGTTGAAAGAATAGGTTTGGAAGGGGCAAAACTTTCCCATCGTCCCGCAAAAAAAGACAAGTATGAAGTTGAGACAGAAATTCCTAATCATGAAAAAGCCATCGAGCTGGTATTAAAAGCACTGGTAGACTCGGAACATGGTGTTATTGACAGTATGGAAAAAATTAATGCTATCGGTCATAGAGTTGTTCACGGTGGCGAGGATTTTTCAGGTTCAGTTTTTATTGATGAAAAAGTTATGAAAGCATTAAACGACAATATTTCTCTAGCTCCATTACACAATCCTCCTAACATCATGGGCATTGAAGCTTGTAAGAAGTTAATGCCCAATGTTCCCCAAGTAGGTGTATTTGATACAGCATTTCATCAAACTATACCTAAACATGCATTTTTATACGGTATACCATATGAATATTACCAAAAATATAAGATTCGCAAATATGGTTTCCATGGGACATCCCATAAATATGTAGCCCAGAGAGCTGCAGCTATGTTAAGAACACCATTAGAAAAATTAAAACTAATTACATGTCATTTGGGCAATGGTGCCAGTATTTGTGCTGTAGAAGGTGGTAAATCAGTAGAAACAAGTATGGGTTTTACTCCCCTTGAGGGATTAATGATGGGTACCCGTTCTGGAGATATAGACCCAGCTATCGTTTCTTATTTAATGGAAAAAGAAGGTTGGTCTATGGAAGAAGCTACCGATTTCTTTAATAAACGTTGTGGAGTTTTAGGTATTTCCGGTGTAAGTAGTGATTTCCGTGATATTGAAAGTGCTGCCGATGAAGGAAATGAAAGGGCACAATTGGCATTGGAAAGATTTGCCCATATGGTTAAAAAATACATTGGATCTTATGTAGCAATAATGAATGGTGTTGATGCCATTGTATTTACAGCAGGTTTGGGAGAAAATTCTGCTGAAATGCGTTATGAAATATGTAAAAGTTTAACCTATCTAGGATTGGAAATTGACAGGGATAAAAACTTTACCAGAGGTGTTGAAGCAGACGTTTCTACCGATGATTCCAAGGTCAGGGTACTGGTTATTCCAACAAATGAAGAATTAATGATTGCTAGGGATACTTATGATATAGTTACAAAATTATAGATTATTAAAAAGCTAGCCATTTTAAAGGCTAGCTTTTTTAACGTTAAAGAAATGAAGTGAAACCTAATCTTTTATTTCCTGTAGCACGGTAGCACTGTAGGTTCTGAAAGACCGACGAAGTCAGTTTTTCTTAAAGGGACCATAAATTTTTTTCTGTAATAAAATATAGTAAATTATTATTATAATAAAGAGGTTGGTTTTAGTGAAAATAGGTATTCTGGCTACACCGGAATCCTTAGGTGGACATATTAAAACCTTGCTGAAATGTCATATAGATGTTGTTAAGGTTGAAAGGTCTCACCAATTAAATGAAATTGATGGTTTAATAATTTCAGGGGAAGATAATGTAGAACTTGAAGAATTAATATTAAATTTAAAATTAGTAAATAAGATTTTAAAAATGGCAAAAAATGACTTTCCTATTTTTGGTATAAGTGAAGGTACCAGTATATTATCAAAAAATAAAGGAAAAAGTTTGGGATTAATTGATATTAGTGTAAATTTAGATAGTAAAAATTATTATTTTCAAACTTTTTTAGAAATCCCGGCATTAGGTGAAACACCTTTTAAAGGAGTTTTTACTAAAGATTTATATATAGAAAAAGTTGCACCTAATGTAGGTATTTTATGTAAAATGGTAAATGGAAAAATAGTTTTTGTACGCCAGGGTAATTTTCTAGTAGCTACTTTTCATCCGGAACTGGCTCATGATTTAAGAATACATAAATATTTTATTAAAATAGTTAAGGATGGATTAACATAAAATTTATAAAAATTTTTCTTGACAATACTCAAAACCATGTAGTAATATACTTTTAAATCTTAATACTGTTATAAAACACAATGAAGGGGAACAAGTACTTTAAAAAACTATTACAGAGAGTTGGTGGCAGGTGGAAACCAACAGGGGTTTTTAGAGGAAATTCCGCCCTGGAGTGGGGTATGATGAATACAACCGGTTAACACGTCCGTTATCGTGTAATTGAGAGGGGTAATAGTATTTTCTTACTATTATTCAATTTGGGTGGCAACACGGGTTATGAAGCTCGTCCCTGTAGTTTTACTGCATGGGCGGGCTTTTTTATTTGATTTTGCCGGCAAATCATATAACTAGACACTATTAATTATTAATAAAGGAGAGATTATATATGTATGAAAAACAATTATTGTTAATACCAGGTCCGACTATGATTCCTCCAAGAGTACTTAGAGCCATGAGTGTTCCTCCTATGGGACACCGTTCCCAGAAATTTAGCCAGGTTGTCAAAGAAGTATCTGAAAATCTGAAAAAAGTATTTCAAACCAAAAATGATGTATATATTTTAACTGCATCCGGTACAGGAGCTATGGAAGCAGCTGTTACTAACTTTGTTAATCCTGGAGATAAGGTTTTAGTGCTGGTAAATGGTAAATTTGGTGATCGGTTTGCTAAAATAAATAAACGTTATGGTGTGGAAGTAATCAGAAAAGATTTTGAACTGGGTAAACCTGCCGATCCTAAAATTGTGAAAGAAATCCTTTTAGAAGATAAAGGGCAGGAAATAAAAGCTGTTTTTGTTCAGCAAAATGAAACTTCTACCGGGATATTAAATAATATTAAGGCAATCAAGGAGGCAATGGCTGACCATCCGGCTTTGTTGATAGTAGATAGTATTTCCGGTATGGCTGTTGCTAATTTTCCGGTAGATGAATGGGGTGCAGATGTTGTAGTAGCAGGTTCACAAAAGGCATTTATGTTACCACCGGGATTAGCTTTTATTTCTGTGAGTGAAAAAGCCTGGAAGGTTAATGAAACCTGTAAAAACTATAATTTTTATTTTGACCTACAGGCAGCCCGCAAAAATTTAACTAAAGATACAACACCTTTTACTCCGGCAACAGCTTTGATTTTAGGATTGAAAGAATCTTTGAATATTATTCTAAACGAGGGTTTAGAAAATATTTATAAAAAACAAGAGAAGTTTAAAGAAATGGTCAGGGAAGCAGTAAAAGCTTTATGTTTAGAGTTATTAGTTAAAGATGAGAAGTCAGCTTCTCCAGCTATTACAGCTATAAAAGTTCCGGATAATATCCAATGGAAAGATTTAAACAATATTTTATTAAATGACTTTAATGTACAAATAGCAGGTGGTCAGGATGATTTAAAAGGTAAAATATTTAGAATTGGTCATATCGGTTATGTTCAAGATATGGATTTATTAACTGCAGTAGCTGCATTGGAAATGGCCTTGTATAAATTAGGTTTTATTAAAGAACTAGGAATAGGTGTCAAAGCTTGTCAACAGGTAATTTTAAAACATAAGGAGGAAGCATAATGAAAATATTAATATGTGATCCAATTTCCGAAGAAGGTTTAAAGCTTTTATATGACACTCCCGGACTGGAAATAACCACTAAGTATAAAAGTACGGAAGAAGAGTTGATTGAAATTGTACCTGAGTATCAGGCTATTTTGGTTCGCAGTCAAACTAAAATAACAGCATCTATTATCGAAAATGCCAAACAGCTGAAAGTTATCGGCCGGGCAGGTGTTGGAGTAGATAATATAGATGTAGATGCTGCAACCTTGAAAGGGGTAGTAGTTGTAAATGCACCTGAAGGAAATACAATAGCAGCGGCAGAGCATACAATGGCTATGATGCTTGCCGTGGCTAGGAGTATTCCTCAGGCTAACTATAAATTGAGAAATGGTGAATGGGATCGGAAAACTTTTATGGGAGTGGAATTAAGAAATAAAACATTAGGTATAATAGGCTTGGGGAAAATTGGATCCCAGGTAGCAAAAAGGGCTAAAGCTTTTGATATGAAGGTAGTAGGTTATGACCCCTATATTAGTAAAGCAAAAGCCAAATTACTTGATATAGAAATGTTAGATCTGATAAATCTTTTTATTGTCAGTGACTTCATCACAATTCATTTACCAAAGACTGAAGAAACAAAAAATATGTTAAACAAAGAAGCTTTTTCTTTAATGAAAGATGGAGTTAGAATTGTCAATTGTGCCCGGGGTGGTATCATAGATGAAGAAGCATTAAAGGAAGCTATTGAAATAGGTAAAGTAGCAGGAGCTGCCTTAGACGTGTTCGCTAAAGAGCCTAATGTGGATAGCCCATTAATTCAGATGCCTCAGGTTGTAGCCACTCCCCATTTAGGTGCTTCTACTGAAGAAGCCCAGGTAACGGTCGCTCAAGAGGTAGCAGAAGAGGTATTAAGGGTATTAAAAGGTGAACCAGTTAAAACAGCAGTAAATATTCCATTTATTAAACCCGAATTGTTACCTATTGTTAAACCTTATTTGGGATTAGCTGAAACCCTAGGTAAACTTATCTCCCAGCTCATGGATAAACCAATAGAATATGTAAAAATTGATTTTAACGGTGATATAGCTAATTATGATTTAACTACTTTAACCAATACTATCCTCAAAGGTTTACTTCGTCCAGTTTTACAAGATTCGGTAAATTATGTAAATGCACCGGTTGTTGCTAAAAATAGGGGTATTAAAGTTGAAGAAGCTAAATCACAGGAATTGAAAAACTACGCCAACTTAATTTCTCTGGAAGTAAAAGGGAACGGAACTACCCATCAACTAGCTGGTACTATTTTCAGTAATGGTGAAGTAAAATTGGTTCAACTAGATAACTTTTCAATGGATACTACACTGGCTGAGCACATGTTAATCGTTCCTCATAGTGATAAACCGGGGATGATTGGCCAAGTAGGTACCATTTTAGGAGAGTATAAAATAAATGTAGCAGGGATGCAGGTTGGTCGTAAGGAAATAGGTGGTAATGCTGTGATGGTAATGGCCGTAGATGATATTGTACCAGAAATAGCCTTAGAAAAAATGAGGAAAATCGATGGTATTTTTGACGTAAGATATGTTTCCCTGTAAAATAAAAATTAGTGACTAGTTAATAGTGATTAGTAGCTGTTATTTTTAACTAAGCTACTAGTCACTAGTAACTAATAACTAGTAACTAATTATGTGAGGTGTAGGAAATGCTGGATATTAAATTTGTACGGGAAAATCCCCAGGTAGTCCAGGAAGCAATGAAAAAAAGGGGAACGGAAGTTAGACTGGATGAATTTTTAACTTTGGATGAAGAAAGACGTAAAAAATTATCAGAAGTTGAGCAATTAAAAAACCGGCGGAATGTTGTTTCCAAAGAGATTGGCCAGCTAAAAAGGGAAGGTAAAAATGCTGATGAGTTAGTAGAACAGATGGGACGAGTCGGTGAGAAAATAAAAGTCCTGGATGAAGAAGTAAAACAAATTGATGAGAAGTTAAACGAAATAATAATGGGAATTCCCAATATACCCCATGAAAGTTTACCCATTGGGCCAGATGAAAGCTACAACAGAGAAGAGCGTAAATGGGGAGAACCAAGAAAATTTACTTTTGAACCTAAAGCCCATTGGGATTTAGGTGAAAGTTTAAATATATTGGACTTTGAGCGGGGTGCTAAAGTTACTGGGGCTAGATTTACTTTTTATAAAGGACTAGGGGCCCGTTTAGAAAGAGCATTAATTAATTTTATGTTGGATGTACATACTGGAGAGCATGGTTATACAGAGGTTTTACCACCATTTATGGTACATAGACAAAGTATGGTTGGTACTGGTCAGCTTCCTAAATTTGAAGAGGATATGTTCAGGGTTGCTAATACAGAATATTTCTTAATTCCAACAGCAGAAGTACCGGTCACCAATTTATACAGGGAAGAAATTTTAGAAGAAAAAGATCTTCCTATCTTACATTGTGCTTACAGTCCCTGTTTCCGGGCCGAAGCAGGTGCCCACGGCCGAGATACTAGAGGTTTGATTCGTCAGCATCAATTTAACAAAGTAGAATTAGTTAAATTTACTCACCCAGATAGTTCTTATGAAGAATTAGAGAAGCTTACCAATAATGCAGAAAAAATTCTTCAATTACTAGAGCTTCCGTACCGTGTTGTTACATTAGCTACCGGTGACATTGGTTTTTCAGCAGCCAAAACCTACGATCTGGAAGTATGGTTACCCAGTTTTAATAGTTATAGGGAAATATCTTCTTGTAGTAATTTTGAAGATTTTCAGGCAAGAAGGGCTAATATTCGTTATCGTGATGCAAAAGGTAAGCCCAGATTTGTTCATACATTGAACGGGTCTGGTTTAGCTATTGGCAGAGCAACTTCGGCAATTTTGGAAAATTTTCAGGAGGAAGATGGGTCGGTGAGAATTCCCAAGGTACTACAGCCTTATATGGGAGGAATAGAATATATAAAATAAGTGTGTAGAGATTAAGGCTAAGGTTAAGATAAATCTTTTTAAAGTGTTTTTCTCAACCTCAACCTAGTAAAGCTAAACCTTAGCCTTCTCTTACTCACTATCACACTCACACACTTATTTTGTCCCATTATTTCCCAGGTTGACATTAGCTGATATAATATGCTATACTGTTTTTTGCGTTCGAAAAAACAAATATTATTTTATTACTAGTAATTAGCCACTAATAACTAATATGGAGAGGTGTCCGAGCGGTTGAAGGAGGCGGTCTTGAAAACCGTTGAACCTTTACGGGTTCCGTGGGTTCGAATCCCACCCTCTCCGCCATTCAAGAGGCAGGAAGCAAGAGGCTAGAAGCAGGAAAAAGAAACAAGAAGAAGTGAGAAGTAAGAATAAGATAATTGGAAAAGATTTAAACTAGTCAACAATTAAAATTTGTAGTATAATATTATTTGCGTTTAATAACATGGAGAGATGGCCGAGAGGCCGAAGGCGGTCGCCTGCTAAGCGATTATACGGGCTAATACCCGTATCGAGGGTTCGAATCCCTCTCTCTCCGCCATATATGCGCCCGTAGCTCAGCTGGATAGAGTAACAGACTACGAATCTGGAGGTCGCAGGTTCGAATCCTGCCGGGCGCGCCATTTTAAATAAAAAAAGAGCAGCAATTTGCTGTTCTTTTTTTATTTAAAAAAAAGGAATTGTTAATGTTATGTTTAAAAGTAAAATATTAGATTTTTCGATTAATTTTTACAATTTTATAAAAAGTGAGGTAAAGTTTGTGAAAAGGTCATTTTTTATAATAGGAATAATATTATGTACCAGTATTTTAGTAAATTTATATCTACCTTATACATCTTTTAGTTTAGAAGATAATGTACCCCCGGTTATAACACTAAATGGAGATAATCCTTTTTTTTTGGAGGTAGGCACTGCATACATTGAACCGGGTTATATTGCAATGGATAATTTAGACGGAGATATTACGGAACAAGTAACGGTTTCCGGTAGTGTTTACAGTGATCAAATAGGAACATATATACTTGAATATAATGTTACAGATACAGCAGGAAATCCGGCTGAGGAAGTAACTCGAACTGTTGAAGTTATTGAAATGGTAGATAATACACCTCCAGTTATTTCGAACAATTCTAAAAATGGTACAGAAGATGTAACTATTTCATTCAGGATAGAAAATTTTACATTTTACTATAGTGATGCTGAAAATGATCCTTTAGTGAAGATTAAAATTACTTCTTTACCTGAAAATGGTCTGTTAAAGTTAAATGATACTAATGTTTTGTTAAATCAAGAAATATTAGTAGATGATCTTGGTGGTTTAACATTTGAACCAGCCCATAACTGGTACGGTAGTACCGCATTTACATGGTTAGGTTATGATGGCACTGATTTTTCCACTTCCCCTGCAATTATGAAAATAAATATAGCTTCAATTAATGATATACCATCAACACCTGGACCGTTCATTACACCTGTTAATGGAGAAAAATTTAAAGGAGGGGAAACGGTTACTATTAGCTGGCAGCCATCTACAGATGAAGATGGAGATACCCTTAAATATGAGCTATATTATAAAAATGAAGCCGGTAATTGGCTTTTAATCAGGGATATAAATGACCCACAAGCTACCAGTACAAATTTTAGCTATACATTACCTCATGATAATACTACCAATGCCCAGTTTCGAGTTAAAGCATATGATGGGACTACTTTTACCGGTTGGGGGCTCAGCCCCATCTTTACGGTAGATAGTGAAGCACCTGTTATCCCAAATCTAACAATAACTAAAGAAGATGGTTCTGATTATGATCCTCTCCAGTGGACCAAGCAAAATGTGAATATTACATTAAGTGGTGGTACCGATAATTTAACAGGTTTTTCTAGGCAGTATAAAATGGGTGATAGTGATTGGCTGACAGGGGATACAGCAACTGTATCTTCTGAAGGGATAACAGAATTATTCTATAGGACTATTGATGGTGTGGGAAATACCTCTGGTGAAAACAAGGTAATAATTAAAATTGATAAATCGGCTCCGGAGGACTTTCCTGTTATTTTAACCCCGCTAAGTGATAGTATAATCAGGATTTCTGGTAGTACAATTGATGCTAATGCAAGTTCTGCAAGTGGAATGCATGTTGCTGCTTACAGTTTTTATAACCCGGTAACAGATTCCTGGACTGAATGGACGGACAATACAACTTATGAACTGTCCGGTTTATCCCCAAACACTCAATACAGTTTAAAAATGAAGGCCCGGGATGTTCTGGGTAATGAAAGATTAAGCCAAAGTTATGCTAAATATACATTAGCTAAAGATGCCCAACAAATAAATGTTTCAAGTAGACAAAATACAATTCTTATATTTGATATAATAAACTCCGATGACAATGGAATAAACCCGGAACACAAAATAGAGGTCAAATCAAAAGGGACAGGTATAGTGGAAGGCTTTTCAGATTTTAGCCAGGAGACAACAGGTAGGGTAGTAAGTGGTCTAACCCCGGGAACTGAATATGAAGTTTGGCTTACTACTCGTAATGGTGATTATATTGAAAATACTCCGGTAAAATTAATAGAGAGTATTTTTACCAATAGAAAACCAAGTATCATTTTATTAAATGCTGATGGGTCTACATATTTTGTGGGTTTAGAAAACATTACTTTATCCTGGAATTTTGAAGATTTAGATAGTGATGAAGTTAATTACATAATTCAAGTGGGAACCTCCAGTGGAATTTCCGATAAAATAAATGGTATACCTTCTTCCGGAAGCACAGGGTTAAGTCATACTTTTAATATTAACAATAAAGAAGACTGGCCTGTTGGGACATATTACTGGCGGGTAGTTGCTAATGATGGTAAAGCCATTGTAACTTCGGAAGAAAAGACCTTTATAATCGTTGATAATATACCACCGGTCATTACTCTAAAGGGGGATAATAAGATATTTATATCCCGAGGGAGTACCTATATTGAGCAAGGTGCAACCGCCACCGATAATTATGATGGGAATATCTCGGAAAAAATAGAGATAAGTGGGGAAGTAAATACAAATATAGAAGGAACTTATTTTGTCCAATATAATGTCATTGACAGTTCCGGCAATAAAGCTTCTCAGATGTCTAGGGAAATAGTTGTCATAGATAAAGATAATGATGATAAAAGTATTAAAAGAGTAGATATTTCCAAAACATTTATTTCAGAGGATGTGGTTGAACAACTTTTAATTGCTAGGGATTATGATAAAGAAGTTATTTTTAAAATTGCAGAAAATACTAAACAACAAGTAATTTTAACCAATGGTTCATTAAGAAAATTAATAAAAGAAAAAGTAAATTTTGTTATAAAAAACCATCAGGTAATAATAAACATTCCTGTAGATGCTATCCAAGTAAATAAAATAGCTAGTATATCCGATGGGTCTAAAAAGGATTTACAAATAGTACTTAATATAAATATATTAACTGAAAATCTTCTAGATATGGCAAAAAATAAGGAAGCCTCTCTGAAACCGGTGTCTAATATATTCGAATTCAGCTTAACAGGAAAACTAGGTGGGAAAAGTATGCCTATCGAATTACAAGGAGAAAGTAAAGTAAATGTAAAATTACTGCTTTCCCAAAAGATATTAAAACAAATAGACCATTTGAAAAACTTAAATGTATATAAATTTGATGAAAATATGAAACAGTGGGTATATGTTAGAACAAAAGTTGATTTAGTTAACCAAAATACTGGTTTTACAACTAAAAATTTAAATAATAAATATAGGATTATGGAATATGAGAAATCTTTTCAAGATCTGCAAGGACATTGGGCGCAAAAAGATATAGAATTTTTGGCTTGCAAGTATGTTGTCAGGGGTATTACTGAAAAAATATTTAATCCTGAAAGCCCTATTACTAGGGCAGAATTCACATCAATGCTAATTCGCGCTTTGGGTGTGGATGAAGATGGAGGTATAAAACAAACCTTTAAAGATGTGAAACCTGATACCTGGTATTACGGAAGTATAGAAGCAGCATTTAGAACTGGTATAGTAAGAGGTATTAGTAAAGATAAATTTAAACCCAATGAACCCATTACCCGGGAGCAAATAGCAGCAATGATAATTAGGGCTTTGAAAATATCCGGGTATGAATTAGAAAAAAATACTCAAGAGTATCAAACAGTTTTAGGACAATTTAAAGATAAAGATAAAATAGCAAGTTGGGGTTTAGAGGATATGGCTAAAGCGGTAAGATTAGGAATTATTAAGGGAATAAGTTTTAACCAAATAGCACCCGGAAAAAATGCAACTCGAGCTCAAGGAGCAGTTATGATAAATCGATTAATAAAATTAGCAGACTTATTTTAAATATAAATGCCAAAATTTGACCTTTTGACAAAATGTGAAATTCATTGTATTATTTAATTTAGACTATGTGCGCCCGTAGCTCAGGAGGAAAGAGCAGCGGTTTCCTAAACCGCGTGCCAGGGGTTCGAGTCCTCTCGGGCGCACCATTTATTAATTGGGGACAATCCATTGACCCTTAATCAAACTGTAAAATAAAGGTGTGTCCCCTTTCCTATTAAGGTTGTGACCTTTATGGACCATGATTATTTTATGGAAAAAGCTCTAGAAGAAGCCCGTAAAGCCTTTGAGGAAAGTGAAGTACCTATAGGTGCTGTTATAGTTAAAGATGGCAAAATAATTGGGCGGGGGAGAAATCAAAGGGAGACCTTAAATGATCCAACAGCCCATGCTGAAATAATGGCTTTAAGGGATGCAGGGAAAAATTTAGGCACCTGGCGTCTGATAGGGGCCACCCTTTATGTAACTATTGAGCCCTGTCCTATGTGTGCCGGGGCTTTAATCAACAGTAGGGTAGATACTGTAGTTTATGGTGCCGATGAGCCCAAATTTGGCTCAGCAGGCAGTAAGCTTAATTTACTACAATTCCCGGGATTTAATCATCAGGTAAAAATTATTGGTCCTATAAAAGAAAAAGATTGTAAACAGCTGATGAAAGAGTTCTTCCAAAAACTGCGCTTAAAGAAATAAAACTCAATTACTAATAACAAGTCGCCATTAGTAACTTATAAATAATTTGGAGAGATGGCCGAGTCTGGTTTAAGGCGCACGACTCGAAATCGTGTGAAGGTAACACTTCCGTGGGTTCGAATCCCACTCTCTCCGCCAGATATATCAAGGGTTCCGCTATTTTAGCGGGACCCTTTGATTATATGTTTTACATTAAAAATCCAGGGTTCTGAAGGAATTCTTATATAAAATTAGCTAGAAACACCCTTCAAAATTCCTTCTAAGTGCAAGAATCAACAAAGAATTTGAAATATTTATTAAATTAAAACTTTTGCATGAAAAAATATTAAAAGGATTTACAGGGGGGATAAAGAATAATATTTAGAAGAGTGTTTATATTCCTATAGATGGTGTTAAGGGGGTAATTGTATGTTAGAGGAAAAAAATATTCTTTTGGAAAAAAGTAACGGAATGGCTATTATAACCATGAATAGACCGCTAGCCTTAAATTCTCTACATCCCGACTTAATAGATAACTTGCTTGAAGCCTTAAATATTGCAGAAAAAGACAATGATATTAGGGTAGTTGTTTTAACTGGTGCAGGTAAGGCTTTTTGCGCGGGGGGTGATCTGCCGTATATTGAGTCGATAACCAGTGCCGTTCTAGGGCGAGAATATATAATACATGCAGGAAAAATAATAACTACAATAGTGAATTTGGAAAAGCCGGTTATTGCTATGGTCAACGGAGTGGCTGCCGGTGCAGGTTTCAATCTAGCTCTTGCTTGTGATATTATCTATTGTGCAAAATCGGCAAAATTTGGCCAGAGCTTTTCCCGGGTAGGGCTTATACCTGACTGTGGAGGTACTTATCTCCTTCCCAGGCTTGTAGGTCTACATAAAGCAAAAGAACTTATGTTTACTGCAGACTTGATAAGTGCCGAAGAAGCACTGCGGCTTGGTCTAGTTAACCAAGTTGTTGATGACAATGATCTCAAAGAAGTGACATATAAATTTGCTCAAAGGTTAGCTAATTTTGCACCTATTGCTTTATCACTGATTAAAAAGGTGGTAAATAAAACCTATAATTTTAGTTTAGATGATGCCTTAGAACTGGAAGCAGACTTGCAGTCGATATGTCTACAGACAGAAGACAATAAAGAGGGTATTAAAGCCTTTAAAGAAAAGAGAGCTCCTATTTTTAAAGGTAAATAAAATAAAGGCTAAGGGAGAATTATTTCCCATTAGCCTTTTTTCTTAAAAACGGGTATTTAATATGCTTTGCATTATAAATATTATAGTGTATTATAATGACAAACTTATGAATAAAATTAGGGATATAGTAAATTTTATAAGATTATAATTATATTTTTTGGCCTTTACTTCAAGAAGATTAAGCCTTTCTTTAGGCATCAAAAGTGATAAGATAGAGGTAATTAATTATAAAGGTTATAAAACATATAGATTAGTTTAAGGAAGGGAAGTAATTTTTATGAAGAGATCAGTCAATAGAGTTGCTGCTATTCATGATTTATCCGGCTTTGGCAGGTCTTCATTAGCGGTTGTTATACCTATTTTATCTACCATGGGTGTACAAGTTTGTTCACTACCAACTGCTGTTTTGTCAACTCATACCGGTGGTTTTGAGGGTTACAGTTTTGTAGATTTAACAGATTCTATGGAGGATTTTATTAATCATTGGAAAAAGCTTGAAATAGAATTTGATTGTATTTATAGTGGTTTTTTAGGCTCACCTAGGCAAATTAATATTATTTCTAAGTTTATTAATGATTTTTCTGCCAATAATCCTCTGGTAGTCATCGATCCAGTAATGGGTGATAACGGAAAATTGTATAGTACAATGGACAACGAAATGGTAGAAAAAATGAGGGAGCTAATAAAGAAAGCGGATATTATAACACCTAATTTTACAGAGGCAGCATTTCTTTTAGATGAAAAATATGATTTGAACCTTAGTGAAGAAATGATAAAACAGTGGATGATAAGATTATCTAATTTGGGTCCTAAAACCGTTATTATTACAAGTGTCCCTGTTTCAAAAGTTAGTAAAAATACCAGTGTGCTGGCATATAACAGGGAAGATGGGCGGTTTTGGAAAGTTAGCTGTGTTTATATCCCGGCCCACTATCCCGGAACAGGAGATGCCTTTACCAGTGTAATTGTGGGGAGTATTCTCCAAGGAGATAGCCTTCCTATTGCTTTAGATCGGGGTGTACAATTTATAACTGCAGCTATCCGGGCCAGTTATGGTAATAAATATCCAGAAAGGGAAGGGGTTTTATTAGAACGAGTTTTGGGTAATCTTAATATGCCAGTATTAAGTAGTAGCTATGAGATATTAGAATAATGACCGTTGAAAAACTTTGTCTACCGGCGTTTTTAATCCATAGTTTTTAAATACAGTTCTTGAATTTCTTTAACAATATCATCTATTCTGTTTGAAACTTGGGGTATTGAAAAGCCCATAAAAATTGGGGATGTAATAAATCTGGGCATGATTTTGGCTATGATTTGGTTATTGAATTCATAGAAAAAAAGATTATAACTATCACAGTTTTTATTAAAGTGGTTAAGAACATACTGGACTGTTATTTGGATATAATCAGCCATTTGTCTGATATTTTTTAAATCATCCAGAATAATATTGAATTCAAAAAAACCTACCCGAGGTTTGGTGGAAATATTAAACTCTACTCCATTTTTTTTAGCAATCAATAAACCTTCAAATTGATTTTGTTTGATATTATCCCTGTAATCCAGGTTTTTCAATCCAATAATCTGCATATGGGGATGGAATATAGTGCCGCCTGACTTAGGTCCGTGGTTTTTAAAAAATAAGACCGATTTAAATTCACCACTGTTCTCCATCTCCAGCCATTTTTCTATCCCGAAAGAAATTACATTATATAAGTGCTCTTTAGGATAGGTTGAAAGGTCCGAATGGCAGTCTTCAGTTTCAATTAAAACTGTTTGGAATGTATCTTCTAACACAGGATATTTGTTTTTTACCAGTAAGATAGGCCATTTTTCCGCTATGATGCCCTGTAAGTTTTGGTAATCGCAAAAAGGGCATTTGGTGTTTTTATTGATAATGCTTTCCGGTTTTTGTCTGCCAATATAAAAATTAAAGTGTAAATGATTTGAGGACAAAATTATCGCCTCCAATAAATTTTCTATTAATAAATATCAACCTAGTAGTAAATAAAAGCTATTAATTATATTATTGTAATTGTCTTAAAAGAGATAGGACTTATTATATATTTTACAAAGTTTTTTTAAAAGATAAAGATTAATTTTGTTAGAAGCAAGGCCAAAAAAGTAAGGAAAAAGTAGTACTTTCTGCAGAATAGTCAAAAAAACTGTTTTAAAAAAACAGGTTTTTAAGATTGTAAAAAAACCATCACAGATTAATAATATTTTAATTAATTATCATTTGACTTTAAATATAATACATGTTAAAATATTTTTTGCTGTGGCTAATTTTAATTATAATTGCATAAATGGAAAAGATTTATTACTAGTCAATGAGTTTATTTTGTGATATTATTAAATATGTGCTTAAAAAAGTAAGCTAACGGGGAGAGATGACCGAGTGGCCGAAGGTGCACGACTGGAAATCGTGTGTGCGGGTAAGACCTGTACCGAGGGTTCAAATCCCTCTCTCTCCGCCATTCAAGAAAATGGAGGCAGGAAGCAAGAAGCAGGAATGCCATAGGAACTTCTTGGTTTTACTGGCTCTTTTTTGTACCTTGTTTTAATTATAAATTAAATAAAATGTTAGATTTGGTCGTGCTAGATGGGGAGGTAGCGGTGCCTTGTAACCTGCAATCCGCTATAGCAGGATTGATGCCTAACTGAGGGCTAGCTTTGTGGGGTCTGCCTTGGGCAAGTGGTGAGGAAGATTGGGTCCTACGCAACATAAACTTATGAACCCCGTCAGGTCCGGAAGGAAGCAGCGGTAAGTAAGCCCTTGTGTGTGCCGTGGGTCAGCCTGGTCTGAGCTAACTACTTGAGTAACGCCCGGAAGGTTTAGTTCGAAGTTAGGTGCACGACCTTAAATAATTAAACGATAGTATAATAAAAGTGCTATCGTTTTTGTTCTGTTTAGAAACTTTTTTGTTATTAGTCCTTAAAGGGACTTTTTTAGATTTTCTCTTTGTGGTATGGTAATATAAGATGTTAATAAATACTTAAATGGGGAAGGTAGCCATGTCCTATATTGCTTTATATCGTGCTTTTCGACCAAAAGAGTTTTCTGAGGTAGTAGGACAAGAACATATAAGTAAAACTTTGAAAAATGCTTTAGTAAATAATCGTGTGGCCCATGCTTATCTTTTTTGCGGACCTAGGGGCACAGGAAAAACAAGCTCTGCAAAGATTTTAGCTAAAGCAGTAAACTGTCTAAATCTTGATCAGGGTGAGCCATGTAATGAGTGTCCTAATTGTTTAGCTATAAATACAGGAAATTTTCTCGATGTTTTTGAAATAGATGCGGCTTCTAATCGTGGTATTGATGAAATCAGAGACCTCCGGGATAAAGTTAAATTTGCACCATCCCAAGGTAAGACTAAAGTATATATTATTGATGAAGTGCATATGTTGACATCGGAGGCCTTTAATGCATTATTAAAAACTTTGGAAGAACCACCTGCACATGTGTTGTTTGTTTTGGCTACTACTGAACCACAAAAAATACCTTTAACTATTCTTTCCCGCTGTCAACGTTTTGATTTTCGTAAAATCAGTACTAAGGAAATTAGAGAACACCTCATGGAAATTGTAAGAAAAGAAGGCATAACTGTATCAGACAATGCTCTTAATGTCATTGCCCGAAAAGCAGCAGGTGGGATGCGGGATGCAATAAGTATTTTGGATCAGTGTATTGCATTTGCCGGTAATAGTATTGATTGTGAACATGTAGAAAAAGTTTTAGGTACTTTAGGGGAAGAACAAATATTAGAGATGAGCCAAGCTATTGTTGAAGGTGATATAGGTTCGGTTATATCAAAAATAAATGAAAGCCTACAGGCGGGTAAAGATGTAAAACAGATAGTCCGTGATCTTATTGAATATTTTAGACAGGTTATGTTACTTAAGCTTTCCCAAAGTGAAGAATTAATTACTATTAGTCCGGAGATGTTATCTAAAGCTAAAGAACAGGTCCATAAATTATCAACAAGTTTTTTAGGGCATGTTATACTTAAGTTAACTGAAGTTGAACGGGAGTTACGTTGGAGTAGTCAGCCTCAAATTTTATTAGAGGCCGGGTTAGTTGAAGTAATTTTAAAAATTAATTCGGACCAAGAAGGTATGATTATTAATGGGAGAACAACCAGTGAACCAGAAGTTAAGGAAAAAATTAATCAAATAACAAAAAAACAAGAGCAAAGTATGCCTGTTAGAGCAGGAATCCCTGTAAACTTTTCAGAAATAAAAAGAAAATGGCCCGAAATTCTAGATAAGGTTAAACAAAATAAAATTACTACCCATGCCTTTTTGATTGCCGCTGAACCAGTGAATATAGATGAACAAGGTTGCTTAATTTTAAATTTTAAAGAAGGTCATAAATTTCATCGGGACAAAATTTTTCAACATGAAAACAGGCAATTAGTAGAAATGGCAATTAAAGAAGTTTTGGGTATGGAGATTAAACTGACCTACACCAAAGAGGAAGAAGAGACTAATAACAACTCTACCCAAAACAGTTCAGCACTTGATAAAGCTTTACAATTATTTGGAGGAAAAATAGTAGAAATAAAAGATTAAAATAGGAGGTATTTAATAATGGGTTTTGGTGGAAACATGAATAAAATGATGAAGCAAGTTCAGCAAATGCAGGCTAAAATGGCTAAACTACAGGAAGAATTAGAGCAAAAGACCGTTGAAGCTACCGCTGGGGGAGGAGTAGTTAGGGTAGTGTCCAATGGAAAAAATGAAATTGTAGAAGTGGAAATTAAGCCTGAAGTACTAGATCCCGATGATGCAGAAATGGTACAAGATTTAATAATGGCTGCCTGTAATGAAGCTTTAAGAAAAGCTCAAGATATGGTTGCTGAAGAAATGGGTAAAATTACAGGAGGTTTAAAACTTCCTGGCATGCCGGGAATGTTCTAAAATGCTATATTATGCCGATGCTGTAGCTAAATTGATTGAGGAATTGGCAAAACTTCCCGGTATCGGACCTAAAACAGCCCAGAGATTGGCCTTTCATATTCTGCGGGGTAGCAAAGAGGATGCTTACAATCTAGCAAAAGCTTTAGTAAATGCTAAAGAAAAAGTAGGTTATTGTTCGATATGCTGTAATTTGACCGATATAAATCCGTGTCGTATTTGCAGTAATGTAAATCGTGATGGTTCTTTAATATGTGTAGTTGAGGACCCCAGGGATGTTGTAGCTTTTGAACGCACAAAAGAATATAAAGGTTATTATCATGTTTTACATGGAGCTATTTCACCCATAGAGGGAATTGGCCCTGAACAATTAAAAATCAAGGAATTATTGGAGCGTATTCAAAATCAAGAAATCAAAGAAATTATCGTAGCTACTAATTCCAGTATTGAGGGTGAAGCAACTGCTATGTATTTAGCTAAGTTAATAAAACCTCTAGGTATTAAAGTTACCAGAATTGCTCAAGGAATACCGGTGGGTGGCGATATTGAATATGCCGATGAAGTTACCCTTTCTAGGGCATTTACTGGTAGAAGGGAAATGTAAATTTATAAATTAGATTGTATAAACCAAATAAACTCCTTTCATTTTTCAAATGTATGAAACGGGGTAAATAAAGTAGTATTAGAAAACATGGTTTATTAGGGAGAAGAAAAGCCC
>JASKKI010000085.1 GCA_030154225.1 Clostridia bacterium
CCCGCCCCTGAGGGACCGATGACAGAAATAAATTCCCCTTCTTTTACAGAAAAATTTACATCAGATAAGGCTAATGTTTCAGCTCCATACTGTTTTGTTAAATTTTTTATTTCTAATAAATTCATAAGGTTACTCCTTTATTAATAATTATTGAGCAGCCAATTCTCTGATTGGGTTAAACCATTCATCATGTACTTCAACAAAACGTTCATTTGCTTTTTTGGTGAATAGACCTGTAAAATCAGATCCTTTTGGTACCCAGATCTTCTCGTTGTTTGCCACTTCATCTGAAGTCATTGCTTTTAAAATAGCTTTTTTATCTTCTTCACTTAATACTTCGCTGTTGTAAATGAAAGGTGCATTTAGTACAGGGGTTACTGAAATCAATACAAATTCTTCACCGACAACAGTATTAAATGGTTCGGCAGCATCTTCTTTAACTCTGTAAACAGCACCTGGTCTGTTAGGAGTACCAGAAACATGTTCAACATAATTAGCAACACATGTATCACAGAATGCAGCCACATCAGCTTTACCTTTCAACAGATTAACAGCAGAACCCTGGTGAGAACCACCGTAAAGTACTTCAGAGAAGAACTTTCCACCTTCCATTAGGTCTTCTACAGTTAAATCCTTCCATTCATCCTTTTTGGAAAAATAGGCTTTAATTTTGGAAGATGGTACCCTGAATCCAGAAGTTGAGCTATTGGATACGAAGGAGAACTTTTTGCCCTGGATATTGTCAATTTTGAATTTATCTCCCTCTTTGTATTGATCTTCGTTTCCTTTTTTAACGCTTAACCAGCTGTAGTATACAGCATCTTTTAAAGTACCGGATTTACCACTGGGAACGAATAAGGGTAGAACCTTGTCGTTTTTGTTGTGAGCCTGGATATATCCTTCAGCACCTGTCCAGGCAAGGTGTGCATTTCCATTAACAATAGCTTCAATTGCTATTAGATAGTCTGTTGTAGTTTTGTGCTCTACTTTTTTACCGGTTGCTTTTTCAATAACCTTAGAAAGTTCCTCACGGGCTTCTTCTAATTCTGCACCTGATTCATTGGGATACCAGGCAATTACAATGGTTTCTTCTTTTTTGTTATCAGTTGTTCCCCCAGAAGTTTGCTCACCTTTACATCCAGCTAAAAATGTTACCATCATTGTGATAATCAAAACAAATAATAATACCCTCTTCACTTTACCTTCTCCTTTCAAAATAAAATATTTATTGCTTTTGCAAATTCATTGTATCTTGTTGCCAAGTTAAGGGATGTTAATCTTATGTAAATTAAGTTAGACTTAAGTAAATCAGTTATAAAATTTTATAGAAAGACCAGCATGCTGGTCTTTTAAGTCTAAAAGTCTATAGCAAAAAAGATAACCTGACATTTATTGCCAGGCTATTTGTTCATATTTTTCTTTAAACTTCATTGGATCACGTATTTAAAGTAATCAGTTCGGTAAAGTATTTTTGTATACTCTAAGACTCTGTTGGTTTTTTTATCAATACAACCTGATATTAATATTAACAGGGGAATTAAATTGGAACAATCTAGGATTTGCCGTTCATATTTGGTTGGGAAAGAAACACTTAAAATACTTTTATTTGAATAAAACTCACAATACCCTTTGCTATTATAATAAGCAAACATAGATTTGATATTTTTCCCAACCTTATCTATATCATTAAATACCGATTTGGCTACATGGGATATGTGCAGTGCCAGGGGTTTATCATCTATAATCCTTAATCGGCCTATCTTAAAAACTCTATCAGATTTATCTACTCCAAGAAAGTTAAAGATTTTTTCATCATAATCAATTTCTTCACAAAATATATTTTGGGATTCAAATTTGTAACCCATGTCTTCCATTTTTTTGCTAAAGCTTACATCACCGGAGAGAACCAGATTGATTTGTCTTTGGCGGTTTTTTAAAAATCTTCCTATTCCCTGTTTGGAATATATATAGCCCATTTCCTGAAGTCTTTCATAAGCTTTACGAACTGTAATCCTGGGAACTTTATAGCGGTCTGCCAACTCATTTTCAGAGGGTAATTTGTCATTAAGATTATATTTATTTGCCTGAATATCAAATATCAATTGATCTATTATTTCCGTCTCATTCATTTTAACCCCCCCAACATATTATACTTATTGCTAGTTTAATAAATTTATGTAAAGAATTTGTTAGAAACTTGTTAAATCCCTTGAAATAATTGTTTTTCATGTTATTAGCTTTTACTGAGATTAGACTAAAACAAGCCGGAAAGTCCGGCTTATTTTAGTCATGCTCTATTTTATGGGAGGAGAACAAAAACATAATAAATTCTCACCTGAAATACTTTGTATTATCTCATTATAAATATCCTTTGATGAACAAGCCATAAATACTGTTGGTTTTCCGGTTAAGTCCAAACAATCATCAAAAATTGAATTGTAATATCCTCCAACTTCATTGAGGATAATCCCTGCTGCTGCAAAATCCCAGGCTCTTAATTTAGCAGAAATATAAATATGAAGCTCTCCTAATGCAATTTTACAGATAGCTAAAGATGCTGCTCCACAGGATCTATGGCCTCTTATATCTTTAGCTAGATTAAAAACCTTTATATTATGTTTATTATAAAATATCTGAATGCTATTAAGACTGGCATCTAAAATGCATTCTTTTAACTCAGTTTTACCCAGTCTTTTTAGTTTTTTCCCATTTAGATAAGCACCCTGGCCAGCTATCCCTAAATACAAATCATCCTGCATCACATCGTATACCAGACCAAAAAGAGGTTTACTGTCCTTGTATAAAGCTAAAGATATGGAAAAGCATTTTTGCCAGGATACAAAATTGGTTGTTCCATCTATAGGATCAATAATCCAGACTAAGCCTTCCAGACAATCATTGTTTTCCCTTTCTTCAGAAACAAATTTATGAGCTGGAAACTGCTTTTGAATATTTGATATTAAATAATTTTCTATTTTCAAATCATATTCTGTACATAAATCTCTATGGTCACCATTCTTATAATCACAATTAACCTTCCGGCAAAGAGCATCCCGCAGAATACTACCAGCTTCTAAAACAATTTTTTGGGCAAACTTTAAAGGTTCACTGTTCATAAAAACTCCCTCACATATTTAAAAGGAACCGGTAATTCCCCTATATCTGTTTTACCACCATAATCTCCATGAAAATCACTGCCACCACTTAAAAGGAAATTATACTTAAGGGCATATTCCATTATTCTTTTATAATCTTCAGGGCTATTATCTTCATGATATAACTCTAACCCGTCTAAACCAACTTCTTGCAATTCTTCGATAATTTCATAAGAATTAGTCTGCCCGGGATGGGCTAGTATTGCCAGACCCTTATCCTTTTTTATGGCCTCTACTGCCTTAAAGGCATCAACATATTCAATATCTCGGGCACAAATACCCTTATCTTTAAAAAGTTCTCTATATAAATCAGAATAGATAGAATCGGTGTATCCTTTTTCCATTAGAACAGCCATAATATGCTGTTTATAAAGACATGTACTTTTATTTGCTTTGGCTTCTACTTCCTCTAAGCTGATGTTATAATCATTTTCTATCAGCCTTTCTATTTGCCAGATACAATTTTCATAGCGTCTTTGGATTATTGGGTCACATAACTTTTGGATATTAACAGCTTTTAAATCAAAATTATATCCCAAAATATGGATCTTCCGTTTTCTTTTAAAATCATAAGCAGATATTTCTATTCCAGGAATAACCTTTACTTGATATTTTTCACCAATTTTTAGTGCTTTTTCCAAGCCAACTGTTGTATCATGATCTACTATGCCCAAGTATTGAACCCCGTTTTTTTTAGCCTGTTGGATGGTTTCTTCTATAGAATAATTGCTATCGGAAACATTTGTATGAACATGCAAGTCCGCTTTCATAAGAGCACCTCTTAAATCATCGCTAAACTTAAACAGTAAAATTTCCGGTTTTCATATTAAATTCTCTATCACAAACACCCTCCATGAATTCTAAGTCATGGAAAATACCAATCATAGATGTGCCTTTCGCTTTTAGTTTTTCCAGCAAAACCTTAACCAGTTTTTTAGATTCATTATCTAAAGAAGCAGTTGGTTCATCCAAAAGAAGAAGTCTGGGCTTTTTGACCATGGCGCTGGCAATATTTAATCTGAGCTTTTCACCGCCGGAAAAAGTATTGGGATAAGTATCCCACAGTTCTTGATCCAATTCAAAATGACTTAGCATATTTTCTGCTTCCTCTTTGGCGTAATCTATATCATATCCTATATCCAGGACAGCTTTTTGAACAATTTCTCTGGCAGTAGTTCTTGGCATAACATTTAGAAATTGGGAGACATAACCAATTTCTTTTTTTCTTAAGTGGATTATCTGTCTATCCGAAGCTTTAGCTAAGTTAATAACACCATATAATTTAGATCTGTACCAAATACATCCACCTTTAGGAAGATATGTTCTATAAATACATTTTAAAATAGTAGACTTCCCTGAACCACTTTTACCTGTAATTCCTATAAACTCTCCTTCATGCAAAGTAAAACTTATATTCTGACATGCTTTGATATACTTGCCTAAATTATGTAATTCAAAGAATTTACTCAAGTTTTCGATTTTTATTATTTCTTTCATAAGCCCACCTATTCTTCATAATATTTGTTGAGAAAATCCCGTACATCAAGGGTAAAGTCATTTAGACGCTCTTTTATAGTCTCATAGGACCAATACCACCACCCAATCTTTTGCAACTTGTCTATTATCTCATCACTGAACCTTTTGCGAATAACCTTGGCCGGAACACCAACTACTATGGTATATGGTTCTACATCCTTTGTAACCACCGCCCCACTACCTACAACTGCCCCATTACCAATTTTTACACCGGGCATAATAATAGCATTATGTCCCAACCATACGTCATGGCCTATTTCCACTATCTGTGACTTCCGCCATTGAAAAAACTCTTCATCATCAACGGTGTCAAACCCATACAGTTTTCTACGATAAGTAAAATGGTGTAAAGTCGGCCTATTCAGGGGATGATGAGTGGGACCAATCCGAACACCGGAGGCTATATTAGCAAAATTACCTATTTTAGCATTTTGGATCTGGTTATAACCTGAAGTATAAGAAAAATCTCCAAAATCTACATTTTCCCAGTAATTATTGGGTCCTATTTCAGTCCATTTCCCTATTACCGAATTTTTTAATTTACAATTTTCATGAACTGTAGGTTTTTCAGATAATATTTTTTTTCCAATCATAATTTCACCTTCTGCGATAATTTAGTTTCGAAACTAGTCTACCATCAACAAATGCAGTAGTAATAACAGGAAAATTCTCTTCTACTTTTTTGATTATAATGATGTCCCCTTTCTTGCCTTCGGCAATAGAGCCATATTCTTCATCTATGCCTACTGCTTTAGCGGGATTAATAGTAACTAATTTAAACATATCTACTAAGTTTTTATTGTACTTTTTGTTCAATAAAAATACGGCATGGAGTAAAGAAGCAGGATAATAGTCACTACATAAAATATCTATACAACCTTCGTTTATTGCCTCTACTGCCGATAAATTTCCGGAATGGGAACCCCCTAACAAAACATTAGGTGCTCCTGCCACTGTAAACATATCCCTTGCCTTGGCTGCTTTAGCTACTTCTATGGTTATGGGAAATTCAGAAATTGATGTGCCAAAACTTTTAACCAGGTCCAATTTTTCCACTGTATCATCATCATGGGAGGCAATAGTTACATTGTATTCACCGGCAATTCTGGTAATTGTTAAAATTGTATCCAAATCTAACTTTTCTTTATTTTGAGCTTCCTTGATATGCTTTTCTACTTCTTTGTCACTCATGTCCTGATAACCTTTGATTGTTTCTTTATAAATTTCCAGGTTTCGATATTGCCCCTGCCCCGGTGTATGATCCATAAAGGAAAGGAGATGAATTTTGTTTTCCTTTATATAATCAATTAAATATTCCACACTATCTACGTTATCTATTTCATAGCGGGCATGAAATTTATGATGAATTAAATTACAGTTTCCATTGGTTTCTTCAATTAGTTGAACCAGTTTTTTTACATTATCAGAGCTCCGTATTTTTTTAGGAGTAAAAAATGAGTCCTTCATTAACGATAGGGAATGGTACATAGTAGTAATTCCCTGATTTATTAACTGTTTTTCTACTTCTCTAATAGCCATTTTAAAATCTAAAATACTGGTTGGTCTTGGTGAAGCCATATGCTCAATATAATCAGAATGCATATCTATAAAACCCGGAGATACATAACCTCCCCCAGCATCAATTATTTCCAATCCATCTTTTTTTATTTCCCCTGCAGGAGCAATTTTATCTATCCGGTCATCTTTAATTAAAAGTTCGTAATTATCTACTATTCTATCTTCAAGTACCAGTTTTCCATTGCTAACCAAATACATTTTTTCTCCTCCTTTGGCTTATAACAGTGAATGGACCAGTTGTTGGGTATAGGGATGCTGGGGATCTTCTAAAATTTGATCTGTTAGCCCCTGTTCAATTATCTTTCCGTTAAGCATCACAATAGTTCTATCTGCTAACATGCGAATTACGCTTAAATCATGGGAAACTACCAGCATACTTATTTTCAAATCCCGCTGAATTTTTTTAATTAAATCTAATACATTGGCCTGAACTGACAAATCCAAACCTGTAGTAACTTCATCCAATAATAGGATGGGAGGATTATTGGATAATGCTTTAGCAATCTGCACCCTTTGCTGCATTCCGCCCGAAAAATTTTTAGGAGCTTCTTTCATTCTATAGATGGGAATATTGACATTTCCCAGTAACTCTTGAGCTCTCCCGGTCATAAAACCGACATTTCTACTGCCTGCCCCAATTAATTTTTCAGCAATATTTCCTACTGAAGAAAAATTCATTCTTAATCCTAAATATGGGTTTTGATAAACCATACCAAAAAGGTGGTTTCTTATATATTTTTTTTGCTGGGATGTTTCCGCAAAAATATTGGCATTACCATTTTTATAACCCTGGATATAAGCCTCACCACTGGTTACATCCTGATCAAAGTAAAGACACTTCATCAGTGTTGATTTACCCGAGCCCGACTCACCTACTACCCCTAATATTTCTGCCGGATATAATTCAAAGGAAACATCCCGACAGGCATAAACAGTCTGGCAAACAGGACAAAAGTTTTTTTGTATGTTTTTATCATCTAAATCTCTACAAATAGTACAACCCTTTCCAAACTGTTTCCTTAAATTTTTTATGGTTAAGATAGGCTGTTCTTTATCGTACAATTTTTTTCACCTCTAGTTAGCAATTTCATTGTTTAATCGCTGCAGGCAATAACTTACATCATTACATTGATAATACTTTTCCTTGGTTTCTTCATCAATCAGTTCATCCATAAATACTCCTCTAGCACCACATAACCGGCAGACTTTATCATCCATATTTTCAACCTCAAATGGATAGTCTTCAAAGGCCAGAGATTGTACTTCAGTATAAGGTGGTACTGCATAAATCTTCTTCTCCCTACCTGCTCCCAGTAAAATTAATGCTTTAGAATTATTTAATTTATGATTATCAAACCTGGGAATAGGACTTGGAGCCATCACATAGCGATTATTTACCAATACTGGGTGATCGGCACCTGTAGCCATACTGCCGTGTTTCATAATTCTTTCGAATAACATCAACCAGATGCCGCTGTATTCTTTATCGGCATGGAGCCTTTTGGTTATATATTCACTGGGTTCTATTTCTCTTAGAGGTTCCGGGATTGGAACTTGTAAAACAAGTATCTGATCTTCCCGCAGCTCAATTTCAGGTATTCTGTGCCTGCTTTGGATTAAGGTAGCTTCTTCTGTAAATTCAGTTTCTTCTACATCAGTGGTGTTTTTAATTAATTTTTTTATATTAACAGCATTTACCGATTCATCGGCACCCTGGTCTATTACTTTAATTTTGTCATCTTTGCCCACCAAGGATAAAGTTAGCTGCAAACCACCGGTTCCCCATCCCCGGGCAATGGGCATTTCTCTAGAAGCAAATGGTACCTGATAACCTGGCAGGGCTATAGCCTTTAAGGTGGCCCTTCTTATTTCCCGTTTGGAGCCTTCATCAAAAAAGGCAAAATTATAACTTTTCATCTCTCTTATTCTCCTTTTTTATTTTTCTAGCACTGTCAAGTTTTGATTGAAAGGTAACATAATGGGGAAGTTTTAAGTGTGATATAAAACCTGTAGCCTCTATACAATCAACATGCATTAAAACAAATTCTTCATTATGAACTGGTGAATCAATATGGCTTTTTTCCAGACAATTATCTAAAATACTCATAGCTATTGCTTTTGTTTCGTTTTGACCGTAACAGATTCCATAACCTATACTAAACTGAATTTCTTTATTACCGTTTTCGTTATCGGCTTCTTTTACATCAGGAATTAATGACTCTACTTCGGTAACTTGGATTTCCCCTATATAGATAGAATCTTCATCTGTATCGGAGTTTTCCAGGGGATAATCTATATATATAGGAAGCTTTCCAACCCTTAGTTCTCCAACAGTTGGATGTAAAGTACCATAACCCCGAATTGAGGCATAACCTAAAGCAGTTAGGGCCCCGGTCTCTCCACGGGTTAAGATTTGCAATCTCTCACTTCTTGTTGTTGGAAACTCTATGCTTTTTCGAGTCACATCTTCCGGTTCACTATCATCTCTCTTAACTTGATCAATAAATCCTTCTCGTCTTAATAAGTCAATAACTTTTGGTAGTTGGCTACTAATTTCTTCGCAATCAGTTTCAAGACTTTTTTCAAACTCTTCAACCCATTCTTTTATTTCTTCTATTTTTTCCTCATAAAGACTAAAGTCAAGTAGGCGATGGGTATAGTCATAAGTAGCTCCTAATATTTGTCCGCCAGGAATATCTTTAAAAGCTGCGGAGATCCGCCGCTCAACTCTCATCCATTCTGTTTCAACAACTTTTGAATAATATTTTCTGGGTAAGGTTGAACGATAAGCACGTATTAAAAAGGTGGCTTCTTCCGGGTTTCCTTCTGCTTGTTTAATAGCCAGGGCAGCTAAATCTCTGGAATATAAACTACCTTCAGACATAATTTGATCTATTAAGCCCCGCATAGAGTGTTTAATAACCTCTACGTCAATAACTTGTTTGCCTTTTAAGCGTTCATAGCGAAGCCTTTTTATGGACTCCTCTATAGCTGAAGTACCGCCCTTGACAGCTACATATCCCATTAAATTTCACCTCTATTTTGTAATTTTTGTAGTTCTGGGAAGAGCAAGAAGCTTGTGTTCTTTGTCAACAAAGTACATTTCTATTCCTAAAGGATATTCAATATTTTTTTCAGCTCTCAATGCTGCCCAACGAGCTTCAGTAGAAATACTTATATATTTTTCTTCCTTAATGCCTGGGCCTCTTAAAACCAGGTCTTTATGGTTAGATATTTCTTCTACCTCTATAATTAAAGTAGCTGATAAATGGGGATTCACTAAATCACCTATTTTACATCTTTTGATAGCACTTTCCAATTCTTTGCTACCAACATCTTCTAAAATATAGATAAAATCTGCCTCTTCTAAAGGGGCAACCCGTGAGTAGGTTAACTGACTAATGTATCGGGAGATATTTTCAGCTTCTTGGCCTGCAATGTGGAATGTAACTTCTGTATCTAAAAGCATCAGCATTAGAACTAATATAGATTTATTACAACTAACCGCTAAATCTAGCTTTCGGCTTTCTTCATCAAGAGAACTTATTGTACCCGGCTTGGAAATGCTGTCGATCAATTTACGATATGCTCTTTGAATATCATGGACATAATCAAACTTCATTGCCTACACTCCTTAAACATCCATTGTTTCAAAATTAACTTTAGTCTTTAAAATACTGGCAGCTTCTTTCTTCTCTCTATCTTTAATTAATTTTTCCTCCCTCAGTAAAACTGTTTCCCATTCTTTGGTTTCTTCAAGACCAGTATTATAGGAAGCATCAATAACTGCTAAATAATATGCCATCTCCGGATTATCATCCTGAATAATTCCCACACCTAAAATATCATCAATCTGAACTTTACATTCAGTAACTAAAACCTCACCTAAATAAAATAATTTTTTCTGAGAGGTTTCCCGCATTTTGACCATAACTAAACCGCTATTGGGTTCCTGGATAACTTGCACCTTATATTTACTTATTATTTCATCAGCTAAAGATTTAGCTATTTTCCAGTTGCCTTTGACCAGAATTGTTGTGCGTCTTTTTCTTTTCATGACTGCTCCTCCCCGTCTGATTTACCTTGATTATATCTTGTTGCCAAGTCACCATTGTAAATTGAAAGTTAATTTTTTGTTAATTACCTATTAAACCCCCTAACTGTTAGAACATTAAGAACCTTAATTAATGAAATTAAAAACCTTCTGTTTCAGACTCGTATACTTCAATGCGGAATAAAAAAGGTGGCAGGTATTCAATTGAATACTTACCACCTTAACTAATAATCACTGAATAATTTAACAATTATCAAAATATAAAAAACTAGATTATTATATCATATAAATCCATACACTGTTACTAATGTCCAGTATCAATTTATTTCCTCCTACTGTAGATTAGCAAATTAATATAGGCAGAAAGGGCCAAAATTATCACATTAAAATAGATGATACTAAAGAACAATCCTATTTTGAAGTTGAAATTATCCAAAGGTACGGATAATTTCAACTTCAAAATGGATTCTGAAAATCCTTTTTTACTTATCCTCATCCAAGGGAATACCACGTATAGTTAATAACCTTGCTACTGCTAGTCTTATGTATGCATGTTCAATAAAGCAGTATCAGATAGATGAGTAAACCGTTTATCAAGGGCAAAAGGACTTTGATATTTAAGGAGAGGAACAAAAATGGTACAAAAACAAGTTGAAAAGTCCAAAATTGGTATCCTTAGAAACCCTACTACAGTCAAAATGTTGGCAAGGGAAATAATAGCCGCCAGTGATGCATAGGATGAACAACAATACCGTGAACTTATTGTTTACTTTGCTAAGTATCATGGTAAGAAACTATTTTCTAGAAATGGCAGTATTAATCCCACA
>JASKKI010000016.1 GCA_030154225.1 Clostridia bacterium
TTTGGACTGGACTTTCTTCTGGTTATATGCTTTTAAAATTCCCGGGATATTATGAATTTTCATTAAAGACCACCACCTTGCAAAAATCTGTTAATAGCTTATAGTCAATAATTCATGGTAAATCAAAATTGCCACCACTGTCATTTAACTATTGGCTATTAACTATCAACTATCGACTATCGACTAAAATAAAAAACACCTTACCATATATATCGGTAGGTGTTCAAAATTCTTTAGATTAATTTTTATTCTTTAATATGGAATTTTGCTTTTGTTCTAATAGAAGGCTCCTCCTCTTTTTTAGTAAAGCTGGAAAAACCTCTGGCTAAGTCGTTAGAACACTGAGAACAATACCTACCATTAGGTATTGGCTTACCACATCTATCACAGGGGACTACTATGCCCGGAAAACTCTTGCCTTCAATTCTACCTTCCCTTACCCAGCGCACAATTTTACTTTCATCTACTTCCGTTGCCTCTGAAAGTTCAAGAATGCCTATTTTCGGATTTTGATATAAATAATCTTTTACTTTAATGAATTCCTCTTCTTCCTTTTGTCTACAAGCATGACACATATTAACAGTACTATATACAAAAACCCGGCCACATTCCGGACAGTTTCTTAAATTCATTCCTTATCCCCTCCTTTTTTCTTTATATTCGACATATTCCGAATTTTTCCTGCCAAAATATCTAATACTAGTATATAATCCGAAGTTATCTTATATGTTTTTCAAAATATTTACCATATTTCTGCTTTCACAAATGTTATACAACCAAGGGGAAGTACTTTTACAATAAACTCCATTACTATCATGTATATTCTTTTCTAATATTTCACGAACCATTTTGTATAATATAAGCCTTTCCTGCATTTCTTTTATAGTCATTCGGGTCATATTAATCCCTCTTAAATAACGTTGTTTATATTATTAAATTAACCAAATATCAACTAATTTAAACACACTTAATAGTTCGAATCCAAAGATAAATGTTTCAATGGTTTATAGAAATAATTTCTTATTTTTGTTAGATTAGAAAGAGAACTGTTCCACTGTTCTACTTATCCACTCTTTACTAAAAATGGGGTGAGGCTGTGTCTGTAATATCAATTATTTCCGAGCTTATATTTCCCACACCCAAAATCTGTCCTCTTTGTTATACCAAGCTTGAAAAATTAGAAATTTGTACTACATGTAATGATAAATTACAGTACATGAAAGTTCAGGCCGGGCAATGTCTGCGATGTGGAACTTTTGGTATACAGGGCAATATTTGTGATAATTGCCGCTCCTGGCCCCAATATATACATTTTAATGTTGCTGCTGTTCCTTATGAAAAAGAATATAGGGAAATTTTACATCTTTTAAAATTTAAAAAACAGGGCTGGATAATACCTGCACTTATCCAATTAATGAAAAATTCTCTTCCCCAAGAAAACTATGATTTAGTGATTCCCGTTCCTTTACATAAAAACCGTCTTAACCAACGGGGTTTCAACCAGTCTGCCCTCCTTGCTCAAGCATTAGCTAAAGAATTAAAAATAAAATATATGGATAAAGTACTATTAAGAAAAATAGATACTCCCCATCAAACAAGTCTTCCCAGAAGTAAGCGTCACACAAATCTAATAAATGCTTTTACTGTATCTAATGAAAAGATAATAAAAAATAAGTCTATATTACTAGTAGATGATGTTATTACTTCAGGGGCAACCCTCTGGGAGTGTGCTAAGACTTTACATAAAGCAGGTGCTAAAAAAATATATTGTACTACATTTGCCGCAGGGATTGTGTAATGAAGCGGGCTACACCTATTAGTGGCTACTAGGAGAATTTTTAAACGTAGATTAGTTAACAGTGACTGTTCAAAATGGATGGATAGCTAGGCAAATTCAAAGCCCAAGGCCGCAGTCGTATTGATAATACGTTAATGAGGACCCTTGGGCTTTGAATTAACAACACTAAACTCCATTTTCAGTCACATATTTACACTTGAGCCAGTTCTTCGTATAGGTAGTCATTTAAAACTTTAATATAAGTACCTTTCATACCTAAAGAACGAGCATCAATTACACCAGCACTTTCTAGCTTTCTTAGGGCATTGACAATTACTGAACGGGTTAACTTATATTGTTCAGCTAACTTACTAGCAACTAAGAAACCTTCACTGCCTTCAATTTCATTGAAGATATACTTAACAGCTTCAAGTTCCGAGTAAGAAAGAACTTCCAAGGCTAGTTGTACAACTGTCTTTTTACGAGCTTCATTCTCGATTTTTTGATTGACAATACGCATGATTTGCATACCAGCTACTGACGAACCATATTCTGATAAAATAACCTCTCCCGGATTAAAGGTCTGTCCTTTTCGGGCATAAACTAAAGTACCCAATCGCTCTCCACTACTTAAAACTGGTGCTAAAATCACATAATAATTACCTCTTTTAATATTAATCTCTGTTTGGGAAAAACTAAATATCCATTGGTTATATTCTTCGGAAAACTGCTTACCTTCCAAATCTTCCGGCCCAAACATACTGTCTACTTCAATTTCAGATTGACCTAGTAGTCTTCCTTTTCTTCCTACTATGTAGACATTACAACCAATAACATCCCTTAGTTCATTGGCAATACTTTCAAAATCCAAGGCGTTACTGGCAGCTTTTTGTAATAATTGATGCATTACTCTTGTTTTTTCTAATAAGGTTTGAATTTCCATACTAATTAAAATACCTCCTTATTTTTTTGGATTTGTTAGTAGTATTGCCAACAATTTGCAATTTATGCACTTTAAGTAAATTTTTATTTGTGCAAAATTAATTTTTTCCAAATATTTAACCTATAGTTCCTAAATGGTATCTTAATATAGTAATTTTTAAGCCCTAGGCCACAGTCGTATAAGTAATACGTCCTCAGGACCCAGGGCTTAAAATTAACAAAGTTAAAAGAAAGTTTTTCATAGGTTACATTTTATTTATATAGTTATACAACATCTCCTCGAGCTCTTTTAGAGTATTCACCTTATTGACAGTATCACGCATCTTAGCGGCATGGGGTAATCCTTTAAAATACCAGGCTATGTGTTTACGCATCTCTTTAATAGCTACTTCTTCATTTTTATATTTTACTGCTAGTTGGGCATGCCTAATAGCTAACGAGATCTTATCATGAATATTTGGTTCAAAGAACTTTTTCTCTCCTTTTAATAAAGTGATAATCCCTTTAAAAATCCAGGGATTTCCCATGGCGCCTCTACCTACCATTACCCCATCACAATTAGTTTCTTTTAACATTCTTAATGCATCTTCCGGGAAGAAAATATCGCCATTACCTAAAACAGGAATAGTCACTGCCTGTTTTACTTTCTTAATTATTTCCCAGTCGGCTTTACCCGAATACATTTGACATCTTGTTCTTCCATGAACGGCTATAGCCGAAGCCCCGCTAGCTTCCATCCTCTTAGCAAAATCAACAGCATTAATATTATTCTCATCCCATCCTTTACGGATTTTAACTGTAACCGGGATCTTTAAGCTCCGAACAAGTCTTTCTACAATTTTTGCAGCCAAATCCGGTTGTAACATTAAAGCAGAACCCTCTTGGTTTTTTACTACTTTAGGTACAGGGCAACCCATATTTATATCTATGATACTTGCTCCCTTTTCTTCTACTATTTTAGCTCCTTCAGCCATTATAGATGGCTCCGAGCCAAATATTTGAACACTGATAGGTGGCATTTCACCTTCTAAATTAATTAATTCAAATGTTCGTTGATTCTTATAAGTAAGTGCCTTGGCACTTACCATTTCTGTATAAACCAATCCACAGCCTTGTTCTTTTGCTAATATCCTAAAAGCCTTGTCTGTTACTCCTGCCATAGGGGCTAAAACAACAGGGTTATCTATAACTACATTTCCTATTTGCAAGAAAATCACCCCAATTTAGTGGTGGCTGATTATCGATTTCTTTCATAAATTATTCTCAAACCTTCCAGAGTTAAGAGCTTGTCTACTTTATCAATAGTTTCCGTATCTTTTGCTATCAACTCTGCAATACCACCGGTAGCAATTACTTTAATATCACCAAAGCCTAATTCTCTCTTCATTCTTTTTACTATTCCATCAACTAATCCACAGTATCCATAAATAATACCCGATTGTATTGCATTAACAGTATTTTTCGCTATAACTTTTTTAGGGGTAATAAGCTCTACTTTGGGAAGCTTAGCTGTTTTCTGAAATAATGCTTCAGTAGCAATATTTATTCCTGGTGTAATAGAACCACCCAAGTATTCTCCTTTAGCAGAAATACAACAGAAGGTTGTTGCAGTACCAAAATCAACAATAATTAACGGTCCCCCATATTTTTCAAAACCAGCTACAGCATTCACAATCCTATCGGCACCAACTTCTCTGGGATTTTCATATAAAATGGCCACTCCTGTTTTAATACCAGGACCTACAATTAAAGGTTTTATATTAAAATATTTTCTTGCCATTTCTTCTAATGCTCCTATAATAGGTGGAACAACGGAAGAGAAAATAATATCAGTAACATCTTGAGGATTAACTTTATGGTAAAAAAATAAATTTTGTACAAGCATAGCGTATTCATCTGCTGTTTTTTGTTTATCAGTTGCTATCCTCCAATAAGTTATAAGTTCTTTATCTTTATATACACCTATAACCATATTGGAATTGCCTATATCAAAGGCTAAGAGCATTTAAATCACCTTCTTTCTCTAGTACGTCACCCGGTATTTCGTAAAGATTCTAACCAAAATAACAGTAATAATTGCTGCTAGTATGACTTCGAAAATAGCATGGCTTACTACAACCATATAAGCAACCTGAACCGGTATATATCCTATTAATACAGCCAAACCTAAAAAACCAATAGTATTTGTTAGTGTCCCTACAATAGCAGAAATAACTGAGGCTACTGTGACATTACGTTTAAATACCCAATAAGCATAGTAAGATGTAATACCAATTAATATTCTGGGTAAAATCCTAACAAAAGGGTCAGCAGGTACTGCACCTGTGGGACTCAAAAAACTATACAAACCAAAAATAAGACCTGTGAAGGCACCAACAACCGGACCCTCTAAAATAGCAGCTAGGATTACAGGTATGTGCATTATAGTTGCCTTACCAACAGGAGTAGGTACAGGAATAAAACCCAATCCTGTGGCACCTAAAACTATAGCAACTCCACCTAACATCCCGGCAATTACCATCTTTCGTGTTCCTACTCTAATATTTACATTTTCCATCTTTAACCCTCCAATCATTATACAAGTATCTGGTAAATCTAGACAAGTAATGATGTAAACACAACCAACAACTGGTAACTAAATAAAAAGAGTTGGGGTTATAAATATTATCCCCAACTCTTAAAAATAACTACTACCTGGATCAATTATATTGTAGACTGGTTACCTGTTTAGTTACTCTTTCGAATAATGTTTTTCCAACAATAGCTGCCAAGAGTGCCTTAATTAAATCCAGGCCCATGTATAAACTCATCATGGTAATTATCTGCATAAAGGTAAAGGGTTTACCCAGGTAAAAATTAAATACTAAATACATCCAAGGTAATCCAATTACATACATGACAATTGTACTTGTAAGCATTGCCGATAAAAATGTACCCCAACCCGGCTTTTCTTTTTTATGGACTAATAAACCAGCAATATATGCACCTACAGCAAAACTTATTAAAAATCCGAAAGTAGGTTTTAGTATATAAGTAAATCCACCATAGGGAGGTGAAGCAAATACCGGAACCCCAATAAGTCCTACCAGAATATAAACCACAATACTTAGTGCACCCAATCGCGGTCCAATAATTACTCCTGCCAACATACTTAATAAGGGAAGTAAACTAAAGGGTACAATATCAGGCGGCCAGATTTTTGAAATATAGGCACCTACAGCCATCAGGGCAGCAAAAAATGCTACTAACACCATATCACGAACTGATAATTTCACTTTTTCACCCTCCAAAAAAAATTTAGTAACTGTTTTTCGCTACCCTGATTATACTAAAGGGATAATATGCTTGTCAACCTATTCAATTTTATTGGTTAACGATACTTTTTTATCCACCTCCACTTTTTTAGTCATAGTAAATGGTTTAAGATACAAAAGGCCTTCTGGACACAAGAATCCAGAAGGCCTATTTATTTTCTTCATTTAACCTTCCGTCCCGGTCCAATCTGGATCCAAGCGGTCCCACATTTATTAAGTACTATTAATATTCATACAGGGCAGATTGCTCCCGTTGAATGCGAGTTAATTCTATCATTACTTTGTCCCTAAAGCAAGCACCATTTTATATCATTATTATTTAAAGATATAATTTGTTCTAAAAAAACCGACTAACAATTCCATCTCGTAATTTTTTGCATTTATTAATACTTTATACCCTTTACTTTGCAAAGATACAATGTATTGTTCCAGCAACCTAAAATCTTTTAATTTTTCTGTAACTAAGTGGATTATGGTATTACTCTGGGAAATATGATCAATTATAGGTAAATCCCTTACATCTTCTATTAAATCTCCCGTTGGGATTAGGGTAACTACATTTTTTTCCATCTGCTGATACTCATCTTTACTCAATTTTTTTGTTTCCTGTTTTTGAGCAAAAAGTATATTGTTAATAACTATTTTTATTTCCTGCCCTAATTCTTTAAGTTTCCAATGTTGAGCAGCTAATTTTTTTTGTAAAAGTTTGTAGTGTTTAAGGGTACCTAAAATTAGGACATCTCCAAATTCTTCTTTACAGTTAATGGCATATTTGTGAATGGCCACTTCTCCACCTAGGGATAACATTTCCTGTTTTAAAATATTGGCTGCCCCACAGTATATATTTTCAACATAAATAGGCAGTATACTGGCTTTCCGCTCCATTATGATTATACCACCCTCATCAGATTTTGTTTTTTCTAACCAGGGCCGGGCATCCCAAATAATCGGTCCACAATAAAACACATTAAAGGGCATAGATTCACCTCATTTAATAAGAAAAACTGAGCAAGCTCAGTTTTTGGTCGATAGTTAATAGTCAGTAGCTACAGAAAAAAATTTAAATATTATATATTAGTAGACTATAGCCCATAGACTTATATCTTTTCCTGGGCACTGATCACCGGGAACTGGGTACTAGATACGAGAGACTGCCCCAAGAGTCTAGTCATCATTCACTTGGTTTTCTGCTTTTGATGCTGATCTTTGTAAGAATTTATCTACTTGAATAATATATCTGGTATGGTTTCCTTTCCCAATCATTTCTTTTTCATCGTAAGCTTGGACGGAAAAAGTTAGTTTTTTACCATCAATCTCTCTTAAAATTGCCTTGGCTCGTACGTTCATACCTATAGGTGTAGCTGCCAGGTGTTTAATATCCAAGTGTATACCCACTGTAGCAAATCCCTCAGGTAATTGAGGATCAACGGCCTTCAAACATGCATTTTCCATTAAACCTACCATAGCGGGAGTTGCATATACTTCAATACCACCACTACCATATTTTTTGGCCGTGTTCTCTTGAGTAACTAGCTCTTGAGCTTCACCTTCAAGACCAATAGATAGATTGAAATTCATAAAAATTAACCTCCCAGTAAATCTTTAGCTTCTTTAATTTTAGTAGCCATACCAGCTATTTTTTCAGATGGTATTGCACAAATGGCAATACGTAAACCTCTGGCTAAAGGTACTATAAATATGTTGTCATCTTGAAGTTTGAAAGCTATTTCATCAGATTTAGTTGTTGGTACGGTAATAAAGAAACCTGAATGATATGGGCAAACCTCTAAACCAACCTTTTTAGCTTCATCTAGGAAGGTTTTAGCCCTATCTTCCAAACTTAAGCGAAATTCTTCCCGCTCTTTTTTTACCTGATCCATAAGTTCAGGATTTTTCCATAATTCTACTAAACAACGCATACCTGAACGGGTCCCGTTTGACCAGGTACCCCGGTTAGAATATTGATTGACATTAAAGAATTCTTCAATTACCTCTTTATCCGAGCTTATACCTATCATACAACCTGTACGGTAACCATACATTGTGTATCCTTTAGACATACTAAAAGCAACGATAACCAGAAGATTAGCGGGCAGCTTACTAAATAGCTTAAAGAATTTGCGGCTACCCGGTGGAGTGAAATCCAAGTAGGCGATATCAACAAACAGGATAATATTGTTCTCATCCTTCTCAGCCAATTCTTTTAAACCAGCCACTAGCTGTTCCCATTCTTCAAATGTTAAGCTAAATCCCGTAGGATTATGGGCAGGTGAATTTATTATTAATAAAACATTCTTTTGTACTCTGGCCAGCTCCTGGACTTTTTCCAAACAGGCTTTTAAGTTAAAATTACCATTTTCATCAAAGGTAACAAAGGTATCAATTTTTCGACCCATCTCCCTGGCCATTGTCCGGTATGGCCCCCAATACCAGTCAGAGGTTAAATAGGTATCCCCAACTTCTGTGTAATTCCAGATAGCATGGTGAATAGCCCCTGAACCACCCGGTGTAGCAACACCATCTATATATGCATCAGGTTTAAACTCTGCAAATGTAACATCTATTGCTGCCTTAATAAAATCAGGTAACCCAGCAATAGGTGCATATGCTGCTACATCCTTAAAATCAAGACTATACATGGTTTTTTCAACGGTAGGCAAGGTTATCAGTTCACCATTAGCGTCTAAAAAAGCCCCTATTGAAGCATTAACAATATTTTCTTTACCAACCATTTTTGCCTTTTCATTGGCTGCGGCATTAACTCCAAATATCTTATCAGGTTCATGCTTTCCTTGAGAGTGGCTTGCTACCAATGATTTGCTCATTATATCGACCTCCTAATATTAGTGACTGGTGACTAGTAACTAGTGACTAGTGACTAGTGACTGGTATTAATTTACCTGACACTGGCACTGGTCACTAGGTACGCTTCAATAAAGTGTTTTGTTTTATGTTCGACAAATAATAAGCATTTCCTTTAATTAATCTTCTATATTAACTAAAAAATAACAAGTCACTGGGTAAAAAAAATTTTTTAACCCCTTGCTAATTATAATATACCTTAACAGTCAGAAAATTAACCAACTATATTAAAGCCCGAGACCACAAGCGTATATAATACGTCAAGGAATCTCGGGCTTTTAAGACACACAGCTAAGGCGAAAATTTTAACATTTTAACTATTCAAAAAGCCATGTAGCAGGTGCATAATTATATTCTAAGAGTTCATCCTGCTTAAAGTAGATGGAAATTTCTCTCTTTGCACTCTCCACACTATCCGAACCATGTATTACATTACGCCCTATGTCTTGGGCAAAGTCACCCCTTATTGTACCTGGTTGAGCATCTAGTGGATTAGTTGCACCATTAATCTTTCTTACTTCAGAAACCGCATTTTTTCCTTCCACTACCATTACTACAACAGGAGCACTGGTAATATACTTTATTAATCCAGGATAAAAGGGTTTGCCTTTATGTTCTTGATAATGAAGACCAGCTAATTCTTCAGTAACTTTCATCAACTTTAAACCAACTATTTTAAAACCTTTTTTTTCAAACCTTGCCAGTATCTCACCAACCAAACTCCGTTGCACTCCATCGGGTTTAATCATAACAAAGGTTTGTTCCATTAGCTATCTCTCCTAAAAGTAATCTTAATTGTTGTATCTTCTGGACCTTCATCATCATTGTTAATTATATCTTCATCTGCTTTTATCGTCATTTGTGGAGTTCTTTCATCTTCATTGCGTTTAGGAGAATCTGTTACTTTTTTCATTAATTCAGCAAACTCTTCAGCTTCAATAACTTCTTTTTCCATTAATGTTTCTGCAATTAGATGAAGTTTATCAAGATTATCTCTCAATAATTTTTCTGCTTTTTGATAAGCTTCCTCCATTATCCTTCTTACTTCTTTATCTATAGCAAAAGCAACAGCCTCACTGTAATTGCGATCTCTGGCAATATCTCTACCTAAAAATACCTGTTCTTGTTTATTGCCAAAAGTAATGGGACCTAGTTCATCAGACATACCCCATTCTGTTATCATTTTGCGAACCGTGCCGGTAGCCCGTTCTAAATCATTTTGTGCACCTGTACTAATTTCATTTAGAACAATCTGTTCAGCAACCCTACCGCCAAGCATCATAGTAATCTGGTCTAAAAGCTGGGATCTGGTCATATAATTCCTATCCTCACGGGGCAACAATAAGGTATAGCCACCTGCCCTCCCCCTGGGAATAATAGAAACCTTGTGTAAGGGGTCACAATGGGGTAAAAGCTCAGCAACTAAAGCGTGGCCTGCTTCGTGATAAGAAACAATTTTCTTTTCAAACTCACTGATAACTCTGGATTTTTTCTCAGGTCCTGCGATTACCCGTTCAATGGCTTGTTCCATTTCAGTCATAGAAATGGTTTTTTTGCCCCTTCTTGCTGCTAATAAAGCAGCTTCATTAACCAGGTTAGCCAAATCAGCACCTGTAAAACCGGGAGTTCCCCTGGCTAAAACTGCTAGGTCAGTATTTTCCGCCAAAGGTTTTCCTCTTACATGTACTTTTAATATTTCTTCCCTACCTTTAACATCAGGCCTGTCAACGGTTATCTGTCGGTCAAAACGTCCTGGGCGTAATAAAGCAGGGTCTAAGATATCAGGTCTGTTGGTAGCAGCAATAATGATTATCCCTTCATTAACATTAAAACCGTCCATTTCTACCAGTAACTGGTTAAGGGTTTGCTCCCTCTCATCATGACCTCCACCGAGGCCGGCACCTCTCTGACGGCCAACGGCATCTATCTCATCGACAAATACAATACAAGGTGCATTTTTCTTGGCTTGTTCAAATAAATCTCTAACCCTGGAAGCACCTACACCAACAAACATTTCTACAAAATCAGAACCACTTATACTAAAAAACGGAACGCCTGCCTCACCAGCAACAGCTCTAGCTAATAAAGTTTTACCTGTGCCGGGAGGTCCAAATAATAATACACCTTTAGGTATTTTAGCTCCCAGTTCCGTAAACTTCTTGGGATATTTCAAAAATTCTACAACTTCCTCTAGTTCTTCCTTTACTTCATCTGCACCTGCTACATCGGCAAAAGTAACCCTTGTTTTTTCATCGGTATGAAGGCGGGCTCTACTTTTACCAAATTGCATAACCCGGCTACCGCCACCTTGGGTTTGTTGCATCATAAAGAAGAACACACCTATTAAAAGTAAAACTGGTAATAAAGTAGACAATACTCCGGTCCACCAAGGTGGTTGTGGAGTTTGTTCTTGGTCGTAAACAACATTGTTTGCCAATAATTTATCTATTAATTGAGGATAATTTTTAGGTGCTTCTAGTGTAAATTGTTTTCCGTCCGTTGTTACACCTGAAATTACCTGATAGTTGTTTTCCGTAATAATATTCACCTTTTTCACTTTGCCCTTTTCCACTGCAGTTATGAATTCTGAAAAGTTTTCAAAGGGCATTTCCTGTTTTTCAGGTGCATTTGTCCAGCGTAAAATGGAAACTGCAATTAACACTATCAACATATAAATCGCTAAATTTTTAAAGATCCGGTTCAAAAATTTACCTCCTCTCGAATGCCAATCAATAAAAAATAGTTACTAGTTACTGGCTGCTGGTTACTGTTACTAGTGACTAAAATTAAAACCTATTTCTATCTGCTTAAAGGCACTATTACTTACACAAAATGTTTACTAATACCAATATACTTTACCATAATACGCCTATTTTTTCAAACATATTCACCCTTCACCAGCTCTAAGTTTAAATAACATTTTGTACCCGATGTTACTTTATATTTCTCATTCATAGTAATCCCCGGTAACCAAATTATTTCCCCCTCCCAACATATTACAGGAATAGCATTTCTCTTTTCTTTTTCAATTTTTAAATCAATAAAAATGTCCTTAATTTTTTTGGTTCCCTGCATCCCAAGAGGCTGTATTCTATCACCCGGCTTTCTTTGTCTTACCACTAATGGAGAACTTATTTTGTGACCATCAAGAACTATTTTGGTAAAATCTTTGGGGATATTCCCCGGCATTATATCGGTACAATAGGCCTTTAATAAGATTCCTAATGTAGGGATAACTAGTTTCCCCGGTATTTGCCAGGTAAAACTGAATTCTTCCTGTTTACAAGGAGAAACTTTCTCTAAATCCAGTATTTCTAGATATTCATATCCCTTTCTAACCAAAATATTATTAGGTAAATTGGAGTCTTTGGCCCCTTCCTTACTTTTTGAAATTTCAATGACTTTTTCAACATGAGTGTATCCAAGATTTTGTTCCCCGGGTTTTAGCAATTTATATAATTTTCTAATAAGCCTCCTCTGAACAGCAAGGTGTTGTTTAGTTAATTCTTCTATACTTACTTTAAGTTTACCTCGTTCTTCTTTTATTAGAACTTTTTTTAGTATTTTCTCTACTTGCTCATCTAAATAATTGTTTTCTACAAAAACAATATCTTCTAATTTATTAAGGGTTCCCACCATTCGTGGATTATATTCTTCTTTTAAATAGGGCAAAAGCTGGAGACGAATTTTATTACGTAGGTACACAGCTTTTTGATTACTGGGATCTAGACAATAGGATAATTTATTTTCCACACAATAATTAATTATATCTTTCTTAGATACCTGAGCTAAAGGCCTAATTATCCAGTCATTTACTGGTGGCATACTGGCTAATCCATCCAATCCCGTACCCTGAATTAGATGAAGTAAAACAGTTTCGGCTCTATCATCAGCATGATGACCTAAAGCAAGCTTGGTAGCATCAAACTCTTGACGCAAGTCCGAAAAAATTTGTTTTCGTACCTGGTGTCCTGCATCTTGGGGAGATAAACCCTTTTTTTGCATCAAAGCCGGAACATTTTTTTCAAAAATTCTGTAGTCTAATCCCCAACCTTGAGCTAATTTGGCAACAAATTCTGCTTCTATCTTTGCTTCGTCACCACGAAACATGTGATTGACGTGAACAACATATAGCTTTAAATTGTACAATAATCGTAATGAGTAGAGAATATGCAAGAGAGCGACAGAATCAGGCCCACCTGATACCCCTACTAAAACAATATCATTAACTGCTAACATATTATATTTTTCAATAGTTTTCTTAACTTGTTCAAAAACTGAGGACATGAAAAACCTCCCGCAATTATTTTCGTACTATTGAGATTAATAAAGCCTACAGATTAATTCTGTAGGCTTTGTTAATCTCCTTCTAAATTCTTTCCATTTATTCAGATCGATAATCTATACGAGCTACCAGAACGGTAAGGTCATCCCTGATCTGACCGTTTAAACTTTTGCGAGCCAGTTCTATTAAGTAATTAGCAATAGTCTGGGGCTCATCCTGTGGTAAAGCCTGGATAAATTTACACCAGTCTTCTATATTTCCATCCAACACTTCAAAAACCCCATCACTCATATTTATAATTAAATCTCCCACCTGAACAGGAAATATAAACTGTTCTGTTTCAACCTGGTTAAAGATACCAACAGGTAAAGATTTGGCTTTAACTGCTTGAACTTGGGTACGACGTTTTATGAAAGATGGCGCTGCACCAATTTTAATAAACTCTACAATAGCTGAAACCTCATTTATTACAGTTAAATCCACTGTCGTAAAAATTTCCTCTGCAGAACGTAAAAACAAAACAGAGTTAACAGTATCAACAGCCATCTTATTACTTAAACCGGCCGCCAATAATTTTTCTAATAAGTTAATAGCGGTATTGCTTTCTTTAGAGGCCTCCGCCCCTGCACCCATACCATCACTTAAAATCATAACAAATTTCCGGTTAGGTAGGCTTACACAAGACCAGTTATCACCGGAAACATTACTACCGTCTTTAATAGCCATAGCTACACCAGTAGTAACTGAATAGGTTTTACTCGGATTTAAATGATAGGTGCAGCTCTTATTACCAGCAGTAGGGCATCTAGCTTCTTTAACAGTATATGTCCTATCTAATAACTGAGAAATTTTAGGTGCAATAAAATGAGTACACCAATTTTGTTCTGGGCAAGCCTTTTGTACTATAACAATTTCTTTATCACCTACAGGAGTCTCAATTACTTTAATGTTTTGAACCTTTATATTATCATCAATCAATTGTTCTTTCAAAAATTGGGCTAATTCTTCATCACTTGTTTCCCTCTGTTTTACTTCTTTGGAAAATCCTTTAACTAATTCAGCCACACCTGCCAGCTGTTTAGCAACAATCTGCTGGGAATTTAAAAGCTTTTCCTGGTATTTTTTCTCCTGTTTATATAATTTTAATTGATATGTCAATGCTACACCAAGCTCTCTTAAACGCATACAGCGCCTTTGCAAATCAAGAGAAAAGTTTTGTTCGGTAACGCGTCCGTTAAACTCTGCCTTTGAACAAACCTCTATCATAGATCGGTATGTTTTATAAAACTCTTTATCCCAACATATAGAACGCAAAGAACACCTATCACATACTTGTAAAGCCACTTCATTAAGAATTATAGTCAATGGATTATTCTCATCTTCCTTTTTTTCGAGAGTTGCAGAATGGGGAATAAAGGCTTTACTTAATTCAGTAAAGACCTTGGACATGCGTTCCAGTTTTTTTGAATTTTCTTCACTTATTTTAGTAGAATTATTAATAGTTTCTTTTTCTTCTATTTTATCCAAATATATACCAGGTATTACCAAAAAAACTACTCCAGCTAATGCTGTTTCAACTAGGGTCATAATTACCTGATTTTGTCCTGAAAAATACATAGATAACATTAGGTTGCCTAAGGTAAACCCTACTAAAATACCTATCCGGCCTAATCCTTTAAATACTCCGCCTAATAAGCCTGACAAAGCATAAAATCCAATACTAACCGTGCTTATATTTCCAGTCATACTGGGTACCAATCCTATCATTGTACCGATTGCTGCCCCACCACCCGGTCCACCAAATAACGCCGCAAATAATATAGCTGTTCTAGAAATAAAACTTTGGATATTTATATGTAATATTTGTAAACCTTCCAAACCCAACAAAATACCCATACCGATAATAAAACAGCTGATTTTATCCTCCAAAGCTAACTCTAAATTTCTTTTTTGTTTTTCCCAGGAGCCAAGAGAAGTAAGGACCACTAAAGTAAGTAACCCAGCAAAAAAACTTTCAAATGTAATTGCCACCCAACCATAGAGAGAGCTTTGTCCAAATATAATAAAAACCCCTTTTGTAATGAAGATACTGGCTGTAACTAACGAAGGAACTGTTAACCATTGCTGGCGATTAATTAGATATTGTTTATAAAGGGTTCCAAATATTAACAGTAAGATCATAATATTGGCCCAATTAAAATTTCCAGAGCCTGTAAGCCATGTACCTAAGATGGTCCCGGTAAGAACCCACCAACGTTTTTGCTTGTCCCAAACGGAAATAGCACCTAAGATGGCCGGTCCAAAAGGTCTTATCTCACCTAATATTACTGATTGTGACAGGATATACCCTATTAAACCCAATAGTAAATTATCCCATCTCAGCCAATTGCTTAAGGTTATGCTAGTCTTCTGTTGTTTAGTTATACTTTTTCCTAACACACAAACACCTTCTTTTGCCAAAAATAGTGTTGGCTTTTATTATAGTTTATTTAATTGGTAATATTTGTCACATGTTGTAGCTCTAATTAATAAAATTTTCAACATATTATTACAGAAGCCGATTGCTTTTTAAAATAAATTTTTAATTAAGTATTACTAAACTTAAATAAAAAGAAGTCTTAATTATTTGGTATCACTTAAAGAAAAAATTACTTATTAAAGATAACAACTGACCAAAAAACTAGTAGTATCTCTAAGTTTTACTTTTTAACTAAAAAAAGGTACTCCAGGTACCTTTTTAAATGATAGTATAAAAATTATTAATTTATGTCGAAAGTTTTTTATATTATTTTTTAAGTTTGCGCATATGTTTAGATAGTTTTGCCCTTTTTGACTCTCGTGATAGTACAACAATCTCTCCAGTTTCAATTCTGTTATTATTTTCCCAAGTTTCATAATCAGTTTCAACCTGATCTTTACAAATTTCAATATTATCTTCATCACTTTCAATTTTCTCTTCTGTATTTTCAACTACACCAATTGTTTCCAACGGAATTTCCTGGGTATTTTCACTAAAATCAATTTTTTCCGTTTCGGACGTTTCTTTTTCAGGTAAATTATTTTCAGGTTTGATTTCAGGTTTTAATGGTTCTACCACTGGTTCTTTTGCGTTAACAACAACTTCCCCCATAAATGGGGTTTGAATTATTTTTAGGATATAGTTCCCTTCAATTAAGACTTCTCTTTTATTGATTAAACTAGTTTTCAAGTTATCATTTATTATTTCCATGGGCCCGATAAATTGCATCTCATCAGTTAACAAAATATTTTCTGTAAAAGATTCAAAATGCCTGGCTATAATAACCTTTTCTCCTGTAGTTCTTTCTCCTATATACATTAAACATATTTCTTTTAAACCACTTATAGTTAGTAAACCATCTTCCAACTTTTGATCAGAAATAATAAACCTAACTTGAGATGTCAACGGTTCTTTTATATCCGGTAGATCTTCATTAATTGTCATTAGACTGGCATTGGAAAATGTTTCTGTATACCCTTCTTCACGCCACGGAAAATAACCTAAACTGGTTAAAGCAATTACTGCTTCAATTAATACCCTCTGCAATCCCACCTGCCTGGCATGAATAAATTTAACTTGAGCATCTATTTCACCAACTTTTTGAGATTTTATTAAGGCCCGGTAAGGGATAATAAAGTTCAGAACTACGTTTTTATCATACACATCAATTTTATATTTATCTGTTATAGAACTAAATATAGTTTCTTCCTTGTTTTTAACATTTTTGTTATTTCTAAGCAACCTTTCCGATTTATCAAATTCCCGTTCCATCTTTTCTTCAACCAATTTCGCCTTATCCCAATTAAATGGTTGGTAACTAAAATCAACAACTAGTTTTCCCATTACCACTTTAGGGGTAGTAGTCCAGGAAATACTTTCAATCATATTTTCCCCTTTTATATTTATTATTTCTCCTATTTCTGGATTATTAAAAGGTAGTTTCACCATCGTTCTTAAAATAATAAAGGAAATGTCATTACCCATTAAACCTTCTGAGTTATTCCAGACATAAGTAATATTTTGTGGATTAATAGTCCGATACATTATTTTCACCTCCTAATATTCCTTATTGTTTTTCTGCAAAATATAATATGAAACTGTTTTTAAATTGTGCAAACAAAAAGTCTCAAAAATTCTTTTTAAAAAACTTCACGGTTTTGACCTTCCTTAATAATAAAACCGAATTTTAAAATATGCCTAAAAATGTCTTCATTGTTATTTTTACGATTGTAACTTTTAGCATAGAACCAAAATTCATTGAAAAAGTTAATACTTTTACATAGTTTATGTTTCCTAAAACCATCAGATTAATAGGAAAATCTACCCATAAGAACAACCGACTTCGTCGGTCTTTCAGAACCTACAGTAGCTACAGTGCTACCGTGCTACAGGAAATAAAAGATTAAGATTGAGGGTTAGCCCAAAAGTTATACTTTCTTTAAACATAAGAAAAACGGGCTTTGCCCGTTTTTAGGTTTCGCTTCGCTAGGTTAAGGTTTCACTTCACTTCATTCCGTTAGATAAAGTACTACCCGGCACTTAATGGTATATACAAGCGGTCCCAACACTAATACCCTTCGTTGGAAGTATTGACTACCTCGCACTCTCCAGGCTTACAATGGTGGTGACAAAAAGGACATTCTCTATCCTTAGAAATATCAGTAAACATCATCCCACATTGGCTACACTTGTAGCTTTTTTCTACATTATCATGATTATGCATAAAAAGATGCCTCCTTTAATATTTGTTAAAATTAGCATCCCCATCTTCAGTGGTAATTATCATCCCGTATAAAATATCTTTTTCACTTACCTTAATTTTTGTTACTCCCAATTTTTCCATTACTTTTTGTAATATAAAAATACCAAATAGTATTATATCTGCCCGCTCCGGTTGTAGACCTTTAACCTTTTTTCTTTCATTTAAACTTAAACTTTGAAGCCAATTGTTGATCTCGTTTATTTCTTTAATATCTAATTCCTGTCCATGGACTAAATCAGGATCATATTCATCCAGTTCCAGCTTGATGGCAGCCAAAGTTGTTACTGTTCCACCAACACCAACTAATATAAAATCATTGGGCAAAAGACCTTCAACAAGTCCCATTAAAATATTCGATACTTCTTGTTTTAAAAGTATATTTTCTGACAGTCGAACAGCCCCCAAGTTAACACTTTTGTATTGAATACCTTGTGAACTGTAATATATAAGCTCAGTACTGCCACCACCAATATCTAAAACTACATATTTCTTTTTATCTCCAAAAAAATCACTTATGGCTCCCAGGTAACTAAGCTTTGCTTCTTTTTCACCAGTTAAAATTTCTAAATTCACACCAGTGTTTAAAAAAACTTCTTTTTTTACCAGGTCTTTATTTTCAGCATCCCGTACTGCACTTGTCGCAACAATTCTTATCCTGTTAACATTAAATTCATTACATTTATCAATATATTTTTTTAAACAATCTATAGTACGTTCCAAGGCTCGGGGCTTTATTATACAGGAGTTTCCTATGCCCTCACCTATTCTAGTAGTTTGTAAGTCATTATAAAGGTGATAGATATTTCCTTGCCTGTAATCAGCAATTAAGATTCTCGTACTATTGGTTCCGATATCAATAACAGCAATTTTCATAACTTAACCTCCCAAAATTAAATAAGCACCCAGAGTTGGGTGCTAGTATCTATTTCCACTTTTTCTTTTAGAATTAATATTTTTATTTAGTGAAGCAATTCTTTCATCACTATCTTTTAAAAATTTAGTTAGCTTTTCTTCAAAAGAAATATCTGGTTTAGTTTTGGCTTGACGAATTGACAATCCAATCTTGCCATTATTGTCGATATTAATTACTTTTACTTTTACTTTATCCTGTTCTTTCAAAAAATCATTAACATCCTTAACATAACTATCTGCTACTTCAGAAATATGAACTAAACCTGTAACTCCTCCCGGAAGCTCAATAAATGCTCCAAACTTTGTAATTCCTGTGACGACACCTTCAACTATTTGCCCTTTTGCTATGGACATACTGAACTTAAATCCTCCCCTGTTTTCAGATAATTTATTATATCCACCTGAGCTTAAAAATGTCAAGAATAGATTTATTGCTTAGCTTCTTTAGCTCGCAGGATTACAATCTCACCTGGTTTAATTAAACCCAATTTTTCCCTGGCAATTTTTTCAATAGCCTCAGGAGTTTGTATATATTCTAATTCTTCCAATAGTTTTTTATTCTCCTCTTCCAGTTTTACCAATTTACTTTGCAAAACTCTAATCTCCTTTTTCAGTTGGTGGGCTTGATAAAAATTATGGGAAAAGGAAAATATTAAATAAACTAAAAAGGCCAGAAACAACCACTTAGATAATTTCCTAGGACTAATACGTCTTTTAACCTTTCTTACTTTTTCTACTTGAGCTGTATGGGGATATTTATATTTTTTTTGAGGAACTGCCATTATTCATCATCCTCCATAACTCCTAACCTCTTAATTCTATTTTCATATCTATTCACCAGTTTTTGGTAATTATCCCCACGATTATCTATAATTTGTGGACAAATTTATTACAATATTTGTATTATCTAAGTTCTACTCCAATAATGAAATTCCTTTTTTTAAATCTTTATCTTCAAATCAATTAATATGCTTGTTTCTACAAAATTATAAGAAAAACCGACTTCGTCGGTCTTTCAGAACCTACAATATCTACAGTACCACAGGAAATAAAAGATTAAGATTGTTTACCAGATTTGGCTAAGAAAGTCTTGTGTCCTCTGCATTTTCGGCTCATCAAATATTTTATTAGGACAGCCCTCTTCTACAATAATTCCATCATCCATATAAATGACCCGATCAGCTACTTCCCGGGCAAAACCCATTTCATGGGTAACAACCACCATAGTCATTCCTTCTTTTGCTAAATCTTTTATTACTGATAAAACCTCACCCACCAATTCAGGATCAAGAGCAGAAGTAGGTTCATCAAAAAGAATTACAGAAGGTTCCATGGCCAATGCTCTAGCTATAGCCACCCTTTGTTTTTGCCCGCCAGAAAGCATACTGGGATAACTATTTTCTTTTTCCAGCAAACCAACTTTCTCCAGATAATATCTGCCCATTTTTATTGCATCTTTTTTAGGTATCCCTTTCACTTGGGTCGGACCTTCAATAACATTTTGTAAAACGGTCATATGGGGAAAAAGATTAAAATGTTGAAAAACCATTCCTACATGAATTCTCATCTCATTAATCATTTTTTCATTATTTTTTTCAATAACTTTTCCATCAATTTCAACAGTTCCCTTTTGAAATTTCTCCAGAAAGTTGATACATCTTAGTAAAGTACTTTTACCCGAACCACTTGCCCCTATTATTACTACCACTTCCCTTGGATTTACATCCAAATTTATACCTTTCAACACATGTAAATTACCAAACCATTTCTCCAGCTCTCTTATTTTAATCATTTTCTCCCTCCTTACCGGCTACCGCTTACAGCCAATTTGGTTTCAATTTTATTGAAAAGCCAGGTAAAAATACTTGTATAAAAGAGATAGAACATTGCTGCGATTGTTAACATTTCCATCATCCTATAGTTTGATGAAGCCAGCTGTTGAGATTTCAATAATAACTCATTAATGGTTATAGCACTAGCTAACGAAGAATCTTTTAAAGCGATAATAAATTGGTTACCTAAAGGTGGAATTGCCCTTTTAAAAGCTTGCGGTAATATAATCCGACGCATAGCTTTATAGTAAGTCATCCCTAAAGAACGGGCTGCCTCCATCTGTCCTACGGCTATTGATTGGATTGCACCTCTAAATATTTCAGCAATATAGGCACCGTTATGAATACCCAAACCTAAAGTAGCAGAAGTAAAAGCTTTAAAACCAAATACACTGCGCAAACCAAAATATATAAATAATAGTTGAAGTAAAAGAGGAGTTCCCCTGATTATATAAATATAAATTTTAGCCGGTATATTAAATAACGAATTTTCAGAAATCCGTGAAAAGGATGTTAATAATCCTAAAACAACTCCTAGCAAAATACCAACGACGGTCACCTGTATTGTCATCCAAGCAGCAGGTAAAAAGAACGGGAAATATTTGACTATAGCAGAAAAATCATAATACATCTCCTACACTCCTTTCAGTCATATCTCTAACCAGCATCTTCTAAAATATTAGAAACGGTTTCTAAATCTGTTCCCCATTTCTGCAAAACATATAAGCACAGCAGCTAGGCTGCTGTGCAAAAAAATTATTTCTTGGTAATATCTAAATTTAGCCATTTTTTGCTTAGTTTTGTTAAAGTCCCATCTTCATGCATTTCTTTTAAGATTTTATTAACAGCTTCCCTTAAAGAATCGTCATCTTGCCTAAAAGCAACTGCAATATCTTCACTACGTAATGGGTTTCCTAGCAATTCAATGTCAAATTTACCTTTATTCATGGCATTAACACCCACTACCCTATCAGTAATAACAGCATCTACAACACCACTATCAAGTTCCATTAATGTCTGGTTATCATCTTTATATAGTTTAATCTCACCTGCCCCTAATTTCTTAGCATCATTTTCAAAGGTTGTTCCTGTTACCAAACCAATAATTTTTCCATTTAAATCTTCAGGTTTTGTGAATTTGCTTCCTTTTTTAACAACCAATTGGGCTCCAGAATAATAATAGGGTGTTGAAAAATCAACAACTTCTAATCTTTCTTTTGTAATAGCCATACTTCCCAGGATACCATCATAAGCACCAGATCTTAAACCTTCTATAATACCACTCCATTCGGTAGTAACTGGTTTAAAGTCCACACCTAATCTTTTGGCTACCTCTTTAGAGACATCTACATCAAAACCAACCAATTCATTTTTGTCATTGTAAAAGTTAAAGGGTGGATAACCTCCACTCATAGCAAAACTAATTTCTCCTGCTTTTTTCACTCTCGTTAAAGCATCTTCTTTTTTTTGCCCACATCCGGCCAAGATTAAGGTCAGAGCAAGTAAAATAATTAATCCCAGAGTTAACCAACGATTATTTTTAAACACTTATTTTTTCCCCCTAATAAATTTATTTAAAAGATACATTATTTACAAATTATTGATGAATCTACTAGACGACGAAAACACCTCCCCTATACTGAAAGTTAGAAATTAAAACAAAAAACTCTAACCCTATCCATTTCTTCGGATAGAGTTAGAGTACTTGGATTTCGCCTCTCGACTCACCCTAAACCACATGTTTTCATGTAGTCTACCTTAGGTCCATCTGAACCTAAAGAAGTCCCAGCTCTATAAAAGGGTTTTTCGGCACAAGTTTCGGATTAAGCTTCAAATTTCTATCCTTTTCAGTTCGAATTTAGCCTGCAATAGGCATGCTAAACCTTACCGAAGAACCTACTACCTCGAACCTACTTCACACTCAAATTTAATAAAATTATAGCAATAAATACCAATACTGTCAACAACCTCATATTTTATCTTTAGGTTGTCTGTTTTTAAACCCCTTTACTATTTTTTTAAAACCCGCCAAAACTTTTCTATATACTTTTTTTGCCAAATTTATACACGAGACAAAACCCGAAAACAGTAAGCCTAATGGTATGACAAAAACTTTAAAAATTATTCTAAGTGGCCAAATAATTACAATCCAGGTAAAATTGAGTAATTTTTTAATATAAATGAAAATTAGTCTGATAAACTTTTGGGCCTTCTTAGTCAGATATTTAATATAGATATAATATCCCAATGCTATTCCGATGAATACATAAATCCTTATTTCTCCCCAGTTACCCACCAATAACAAGATGAAAACCAAACAAGTCATTATTATCCAGAAAATTATGTCACCTATAAATGTTCCGATTTTTCGAGGCCTCCATAACCCTCTAAAAACACGGTAAATATCAAAAAGAAAACCGGCTAAAAAGCCGATACCGACAGTTACGATAAAAGCAAATAATTGATCATATATAGATTCCATATAAATTACCTTACCTTAACAATTTTGACAATATACCCTTACTTTTATTCCGTAATTTTGTTCCTTTATCTTCTGCATATTCTAATTTAGCAACATAGCCATTAACAGTGAGTTTACCGTTTTCTAGATTTAGATTAGTTATGTGTAAGCCTTCACCTTTTACAACAAGGATTCCCAGTATTGTTTGAACAATTATTTCAATTTCATCATATGATTCCACATTGATAACTCCGGTAATTTCTAGTTTTTCTCTATTTATTAAGTTAAGTAAGCTTTCACCACTTTTTTCTGGCAAGAAAATACCCCCAATCCAAAAACTCCTTTTCTAACATATATGCTAATTTTCAGATTTTAAGTACAAAAAAACCGAGCAATGCCCGGCAACTCCTTTATATGATACTTTTGAAAGTCATTTTTTATCTATATTCTTTAACTATTTCAATATCCCGAAAAAAATACTTCACTATCTCTTCAGGTTTTTTACCCTGTTCAGCTAAAGCCCTCGCCCCCCATTGACTCATGCCAACACCATGTCCATATCCTTTACCCTGCATCACTAAGTTTCCATCTTTAATACTAATTCCTGTTAACATGGTTGATCGCATTTTGTCATTACCCAAGGCAAGCCTTAAGCCAGGTGCACTAACTACTGTTTCACCTAATTTTATTTTGGTAGCTCGACCTGATGGACCCCTTTCCACAATTTCAGCACTGGTTATTGTTCCCGGATATTGACCTGTAGCTTGTTGGACTGCTTTTTGTACTACACCAATAGGAAAAGTAACTTGCCAATTTTTATTTTCGGGAGTTGTTATATTTATTCCTGGGTCTTTAACGCTCTTTATATATGGAGTAGGTGTTTTAGTATAACCCAAACCTTCCTTAGCAGATGCGGAAGTTTTCCCTCCTCCATCTGCAAAAAACCAAGCTTTAATATATTCACCTTTATATTTTGCTACTTCTCCTCTAGTCATCTGAACCGCTTCTTTCACACGGGAATTGACTTTATTAGGATTATACGCTTGAAATTCTTCTATATTTGTTGAGGCATCCGTTCCCCGGGCTTTAACTCCACCTTCTTCTATTTTCTCTAAAGTAAAGGTCCGGGCTAAAATTGCTTGAGCGGCCAGTGCTTCTAAAGGCCAGTCAGTTTCCATCTCGGCAGCTACAACACCTTCTAAATATTTTTCTAAGGCTATTTTTTTTATTTCTCCAGTTTCAGCAACATAAAGAGTAATTACCGGTTCTTTTTTGTTAGGTTCTACTTGGGGTTTTTTTTGCGGGGTTGTACAGGCTACACCGTAAAAAATCAAAAAAACAGTCATAAAAATGAAAATGAGACTTTTTTTGCCCATATACTTGCCTCCTCGATTTTTTATTTTTTAGTATCAAACCTGAGGAGGAAAAATATACAATAAGCTTTTTAACTATTTTAGAGGCCAGTGACGGCATCCGATGAAAGTTATCAAATCATAAATCATAGTTCCCGATACAAATCCTTAGCTTTATCGGCTCTCACATTTTCTTCAACTTTTAGTATTTCATACCTTGATTGCCGTTCACCAAAACCTATTTCTATAATATCACCCGGTTTAACTATAGAACCTGCCTTAGCTATGTTCCCGTTGATTTTTACTCTTCCTCCATCACAAACCTCTTTAGCCAGTGTACGCCTTTTTATTATTCTGGAAACTTTAAGAAATTTATCTAAACGCATTTAATCCACCTCAATTATTTCAACAATTTTAAAGGAATATAAGTTCCGTTAATTATAAAAAATCAGGTCCATAGTGAACCTGATTTTTTGCTGTATTATTATTTTTCAACAGCGTCTTTTAAGCTTTTACCGGCCTTAAATGCAGGAACTTTTGCAGCTGGAATTTGAATTTCTTCACCGGTTTGTGGATTGCGTCCAGTACGAGCTTTACGATCTCTTACCTCGAAAGTACCGAATCCTACTAGTTGTACTTTTTCCCCTCTAGATAAAGCTTCTTCAATGGAAGCAAACAGGGCATTAACAGCTTTTTCAGCATCTTTTTTAGTTAACTCGGATTTCTCAGCAACACTGCTAATAAGTTCAGTTTTATTCATATTTATTCCCTCCTACAAAATGTGTTTTCTCACGCTCACCATTATTCGTGGTATGATGGCTAAATTCCTGCAAAAAATACCAATTAGATAAAATTTTTTCCTATTTTACCGTATTTTTTTTGATTGTTCCCACCATTTGTCAAGTTCTTCCAAAGAATAGTCTTTTATATTTTTACCATTTTCTTTAACTTTATCTTCTATAAACTTAAATCTGGTTCTAAATTTTCTTATAGTAGCCAATAAAGCTTCCTCTGGATTTATTTTAAGAAATCTTGCAACATTTACAACTGCAAAAAGTACATCTCCCAGTTCATCATAAATTTTACCATTTTTTCCGACAGCATCTTCTAATTCATTGAGCTCTTCATAAACTTTCTCCCAGGCCCCTGAAATATGGGGCCAGTCAAAGCCGACTTTTGCTGCTTTTTCCTGGATTTTATAAGCATGCATTAGAGCAGGTAAATCTTTGGGAACAGAACCTAATAGGTCCTCAGACACCTCCTTACCTTTTTCCTGGGCTTTTATTGCTTCCCAGTTTTTTATAACATCCTGTGTTCCCGAAACTTTAACATCTGCAAAAACATGTGGGTGGCGTCTAACCATTTTTTCAGTTATTTCAATAATAACGTCATTTATAGTAAATATGTCCTCTTGCGAAGCCAGTGCAGCATGAAATACTACCTGCAGTAATAAGTCTCCCAATTCTTCACAAAGTTTATACATATTTCCTTCATCAATTGCTTCTAATACTTCATAAGTTTCTTCCAATAAATACCTTTTTAAGCTAATATGTGTCTGCTTCCGGTCCCATGGACAGCCATTAGGACTTAAAAGCTTGTTCATTACAACTACTAACGGATCTAAAGGATAATTACAAGAATGTAAAAAACCTGTCTCCAGAGGCGGAATATATACAGTTGTCAGATAGTCTATCCAATCAAGATGATCTAATTGATAAAGTGGTATTTCTTTAATTTTTTCTAATTCTTGAACTCCCGCTGCTCTAATAACTTTTATTTTAAATTCATCAGGATAACTCTCCATTAGGGTAAGTTTAACTTCAGAAGCAATTAACTTATTATAAATCTGACAAATTAACACAGGTAATCTAGGATTTATCAATGATAGATTTTTTACAGCATTTACTATTTGTAAACCATCCGTGGGATCCAGCTCTATTAAAGGATAGATAACATCTAAAAAGCTCAATGCAGGAGATACCTCAATTTCAATATTTTTTTCTTGACTTTTAATTTTTAATAATTCTACTGTATCTTCGGCAACCAGAGGACTTCCCGGCACTGCATAAACTATTTCTTCATATTTTTTTGCTTCACTTAATAAATGGTCACAGATCTGGTTATAAACATCTTCAAAATTGCTATGATGATAAAAATGATCTAAGGATTGAAAGCTTATATTCCACAATGGCAACTTTTCCACAATAGGATGCTTACATGTCCTTAAATAAACATGTTTACTTGTTTTTAATTTGTTAAGTGCTCCTAAGCTTATCCCTTCCACGTGTCCCGGTCCCAAACCTACAATAACAATTTTAGCCATCTCAATCCCTCGCTAATTTTAACTTATTAAGAATACTCGCTAATTTGTTCCCTATTCCGGGAACCCGTTTAATGTCCTGGGCTTTAATACCACCGATTAGAATTAAAACCAGAAAGTATACGCTTCCTCCGATAGCAATTGCTGTCAGGGTACTAATTTCTTCCTTAACTCCTATTGTTAAAAGCTTATTATAGCTAGCTAGTACAGAAAAACCCATAATTATTACAGATATAATGGGCTTTAGTAAATGGTCATTAAATTTAAACCATTTAAAAGTAACCAGGTTGGTAACAATGTAAAGATTTCGTAAAGCAGCTACCATAAAACCTATAACTGTAGCCAATGCCGCACCTTTGATACCCATACTAGGAATAGCTGTTAATACAAAGGTTAAGCCTCCTTTTATTAGAGCACCTATCAAAAGACTGATAACAGGAATAACGGGTTTTCCCAAGCCCTGTAATGTTCCCGTTGAAGTCTGATATATTCCTACCGCCAAAACAGCAGGTGCTAGCCAGGCCAAAGGTATTCCTGCTGCTGGTTCATCATAAAGTAATTGAGAAATTGGTTCAGCTAATACAAGAAGTCCTACGGTTGCTGGTAGAACAATTATTATAGCTAGTAACATAGCCGAACTAAACTGTCCCCTAATAGCGTTTTCCCTTCCCGAGGCCAAACTATCCGCTACCGCCGGTACTAAACTAGCTGCTAAAGCCGTAGTTATAATAAATGGTAAATTTATTATTGCACCGGCCATACCGGATAATTGACCGTAAAGACCGGTTGCCTCTTGAGTTGTAAATCCTGCAGCCTGTAATCTTAAAGGAACCAAAAATGTGTCCATAGTCTGCATTAAAGGCAGTACCAATCCACCAATGGAAATAGGTATGGCTAAATAAATAATTTGTTTTATAATATCCCAACTGGTCTCCCTTGCAGATAAATTATCATTTCGTAAATAAATATTATTTTTCTTCCTGTTATTCCAAATAAAAATTATCCATAAAAGAACTAGTCCGGCAAATCCTCCGCTAGCTGCTCCAAAAGTTGCTCCGGCTGCCGCATATTCAACACCCAGAGGTAGTAAATAAAAGGCAGCTAAAAAAACAGTTGTAACCCTAACCATTTGTTCAAAAACCTGGGATAAGGCTGTAGGTGTCATTGTCTGAAACCCCTGAAAATAACCCCTAAGTGTAGACATAGCAGATGTAAATAATATTGCAGGGGCTATAGCTTTCAAGCTTAGGGCAGCCCTTGGCTCTTTTAAAATATTAATAGCAATCACATCGGCACTATAATATAGGCCAAAGGAAGCCAAAGTTCCTGTAATTAAAAGCAAGGACATAGAAAGCCAAAATACCCTTTTGATAGCATTTTCATCTTTTTGAAAATGGCGTTCTGCAACCAGTTTAGAAATGGCTAAAGGAATACCAGCTGTAGATACAGCTAAAATCATCGTATAAAAAGGATATGCCATCTGGTATAGCCCAACCCCTTCATCTCCTACCAACCTGGCAAAGGGTATACGATAGATGGCTCCCAGTACTTTACTGATAATACCTGCTATACTTAAAATTAAAGCTCCTCGAAAAAAAGATTTTTGTTCCACTTGATTTCTCCTCACCTTTTATTTATCCCAAAAAAATTAATTATTTGATAAACTATATACTTAACATTATTATATTAGCTCACTATGTAATAAATGGCAAATAAAAAGGTGGTGCCATTTCAACACCACCTGACTATTGTTCCATTTGTTTTGCCAAAAATGAAGCTGCTGTCTCTGCTAATTTTAATTCAAGATCAGACATCTTTACATTAGGTTCTTTTGTTCCTATAATAACTGCACCAATGGGATCACCTTCAGCAATAATAGGAGCTATAACTTCGGCATTAAATTTTGATTCTATCCCTGTTTCTTCACCTTCAATACCTTTAAAATATGGATGGTTTTGTAAATCATTAATGAGTACTGCTTTTCTTTCTTCCATTACTTTTTCAATTACAGAACCAATAGATCTATTTAAGTATTCTTTTTTGGGTCCCCCAGCTACAGCAATAATTTGATCTCTATCAGCAATACATGCAATATGTCCCATTGCTTCATGTAATGAGTCCACATACTCTTTGGCAAATTCGCCTAATTCACCTATTGGGGAATATTTTTTAAGTATTACTTCACCTTCTCGATCAACAAAGATTTCTAACGGATCGCCCTCACGAATACGTAGAGTTCTACGGATTTCTTTGGGTATTACTACTCTTCCTAAGTCATCGATACGCCTTACAATTCCTGTTGCTTTCATGAATTTTTCCTTCCCTCCTTTTAGGTTGATGGGCAAGGTAAAACCTTTCAGTGATAGTATATAGCCTAAGATAAACATTTATTCATTTTTTTCCCATGGTACATTATGAAAAGTTAACATTGCCCTGTAGTTGAAGTATTTGTTATTTTAGAAAAAATATACACTGGACTTTTTGGGGTAATATAAAACCCCTGGTAGCTTGTACTTTCAGGGGTTTAAAGTTATTACTTTGCATTATTTTCTTCTTTTTCTTCTTTTTTTACTTTTTCCTTTTCAGCTTCTATTTGTGCTTGTAATTTATTTTCAATTTTGGCCTTAGATTTTAAATCATCTAAAAACTTGGCAAAAGCTTCACTTTTTTCTTCAAATATAAACCGTTCTTCCAATTCCGCTTTTACTTCATCAAAGGTGCGTTGTTTAGCTTCTAATCTATCTTCTACTCTAATTACATGCCAACCAAATGAAGTTTGCACAGGAGTTTTTGTTATTTCACCAACCTTAAGGGCAAAAGCCGCTTCTTCAAAAGGTTTAACCATCATTCCTCTTCCAAAATAGCCTAAATCACCTTTCGTAGTTTTAGCTGCCGGTTCAATTGATTTTAAGGCAGCCAAATCTGCCATATCTTTATTTTCCTCTGTTATTTGTCTAATAATCTCCTTTGCTTCTTCTTCGGTTTTCACCAGGATATGTCTGGCCTTAATCTGTTCTTCTTGATAAAACTCCTCTTTGTGCTCTTTATAGTATTGTTCTATATTTGTATCTGTTGAGGTAATATCCTTAGTTACATCTTCATATAAAGCTTGAACAAGCAACTGATTTTCTATCACCTTTTTAATCTCTTCCTCATCCATTTTTAATTGTTCTTTAAAATAATTTCGAAATTCTTCTTCTGAATTAAACTGACCTTTGATTGAGGAAAGCTCAGAATCAATATCTTCCTTGTTTACTTTCAATTCACGTACATTTCTAGCCTCGTTTTCTAATAATACTTCATCAATCATTCTATCTAAGATTTGAAGTTCAAACATTTGTTTATAAGCTGCAAATTGGGGATCATCCAGATTAAAATTATTCATTGCCGCAGCTTGATTAACTCTTTTTTCAAATTCAGTTTTGGTAATTACCTGATCATTAATTTTGGCTACATATTCCGCATTTTCTTGTTTATTACAACCAACTGCTGTTAAAATAAACACTATCAATAACATTAAAACAATTATTTTTTTTGGCATGAGATCGCTCCCCTACTATTAATAGATAACAGGCATATTATAACAAACTTATCTTATTAGAAACAAGGGTTGATATTTCCATAAGTATTTTTTCCAGCAATACCAGACATTCATCAGTACTTAATCGAGAAACATTTATTTTTATGACTAGGTTGTTATCTGCTGAAAATGAAAGCTTACGGCGGAATTTTTGTGCTAATCCCAGTAACTCTTGTCCTGTTAAACCAGGATCACTAGCAAAACTTAGGTTAACCAAATTTTCTTTTTGCTTTACTGATTTAATCTTGCAGTTAGTTGCTAAAACTTTTAACCTAGCTAGATATAATAAGTTTCTGGTTTCAGTAGGTAAATCTCCAAAACGGTCTTCTAGTTCTTCCTCAATATCACTAACCCTTTTTAAGGTGTTTACCAAACGAATTTTTTGATAAAATTCTAATTTAACGGAAGTATCTGTAATATAATATTCCGGTATAAAAGAGCTAACCTGTAAATCGATTTCTACTTCAACGGTTTCTGCCGGTTTTTCTCCTTTTAATTCACGAACTGCTTCTTCTAATAGTCGGCAATACATATCAAAACCTACAGAAGCTACATGCCCGTGTTGTTCCGGTCCTAGTAAGTTACCGGCGCCCCTGATTTCCAGATCACGCATGGCAATCTTAAAACCTGAACCTAATTCGGTAAATTCCCTAATAGCGTGTAACCTTTTTTCGGCTAAAGGACTTAAAATTTTATCTTTCTTATATGTCAAATAGGCATAGGCTACTCGATTTGTCCTGCCAACCCTTCCCCTTAACTGATAAAGCTGAGCCAGCCCCATTTTATCTGCTTCGTCAATAATTAATGTATTAACATTGGATATATCTAAACCTGTTTCAATGATTGTGGTACAGACTAGTACATCCAGTTCCTGTTCCATAAACTGCATCATTACCCGTTCCAATAACTCTTCCTTCATTTTCCCGTGACCAATACCGACCCGGGCTTCAGGTACTAAAAGTCGAATATCTTCAGCCACTTTTTCTATATCTTCCACCCGGTTATGAACATAAAAAACCTGTCCACCCCTTCCCATTTCCCTCCTGATGGCATCCTTGATCAACTCCGGACTATGTTCAACAACATAAGTCTGGATTGGATAACGATCTTCCGGTGGTGTTTCAATTACACTCATATCCCTTATACCTACCAGGGACATATGCAGGGTTCTGGGAATAGGAGTAGCAGATAGTGTTAGGACATCTACCTGTGTTTTTAATCTTTTTAATTTTTCTTTATGACTCACTCCAAAGCGCTGTTCTTCGTCTATTATTAATAAACCTAAATCTTTAAATATGACATCTTTTGATAACAACCTGTGCGTACCAATGATAATATCTACAGTTCCTTTTTTTACTCCTTCCAGTATTTTCTTCTGTTCACCGGTGCTTTTAAATCTACTTACTACTTCTATTGTTACCGGGTAGTTAGTAAACCTTTCACGAAAAGTATTATAATGTTGTTGAGCTAGTACAGTAGTTGGAACCAAAATAGCAACTTGTTTACCGTCATTAACTGCTTTAAAAGCGGCCCTAATGGCCACCTCTGTTTTCCCATAACCTACATCACCACAGATTAGGCGGTCCATCGGAATACTTTTTTGCATATCATTTTTAACTTCTTCAATAGCACGTAACTGGTCTGGTGTTTCTTTATAAGGAAAAGCATCTTCGAATTCCCTTTGCCAGTGATCGTCAGGGCTAAAAGCATTTCCGGGGATACCCTGTCTTTTGGCATATAATTCCAATAAACCTTCTGCCAATTTTTTAACGGAATTAGTAACCTTAAGTTTAGTTTTCTGCCATTCAGTGCCACCAAGCTTATGGATCTTAGGAGCACTACCTTCCCCGGCAATATATTTTTGTAATAACTCTACCTGGTCGGTAGGTACATATAAACGGTCTTCTCCCGCATATTTAATTATTAAATAATCCCTTTCTATATTGCCTACCTTTAACCTTTCCACTCCTAAATACCGCCCAATTCCATGACTAGAATGGACAACATAATCACCAATCTTTAAATCATCCAGTCTTGTTATATGCTGGCCGTTCTGTTGAAACATTTTTTTAGGTGGTCTCTTTTTAGGCTGTTGAAAAATTTCATTTTCAGAAACAATAACCAACTGTGCTTTAATAAATTCTACACCAGAACTTAGATTACCCTGAGCAATAAAAACCTGGCCAGGCGCCGGTTCATAATTTTCCCCCACCCAGGGAGCTTCTACACCACAATCATTCAATGCCTGTTGTAGCCTTTGAGCCTTGGTTTCTGAAGTAAGTAAAACAATTATTGCATATTTTTTTCTTTTCCATTCCTTTATTTCATCAGCCAAAAGTCTAATTTTCGCAAAAAAAGGTGGTAAAGATTTGGTTTCTACACCGATAACGTTCTCAACAGTTCCAGGTAAACCTTTCTTGGGTAATAAAGATAAATAAATCCTTTTTCTTTTCTCCAGTGAATTTAAAATAGAGGTGAATTCAAAAAAAAAGTCACTTTGGCCCGGTAATACCGAACCACTGGTTAATAATTCGGTAAAACTGGTGTTTCGCTCCCTTTCCCTATACTCTAGAGCTTCTTTTAGCCTAATAGGTTCATCCAAACAAAAAATACTTCCCTCAGGAAAATAATCAATTAGTATTCCTTGTTGCGAATAAAAAAACGGTTGAAATTGCTCTAATCCCGGGAAATATAATTTATTATTAACCTTTTCAATAACTTCATTTACTTTAATGCTTAATTTATCAACTGCATTACGGTTTTTCTTTTTTTCCAGCCGCTGCTTTTGTAATTCATATTCTTTTTTAATCATTGATAAACCATTTTGAGTGTTTTCCGCTAATAAAAAGAACTCTCGGGCCGGAACTAGTTTTATATGATTTGTTTTATCTAAAGACCGCTGTGTTTCCAAATTAAAGAACCGAATGGAATCTACTTCATCATCAAAAAATTCAATTCTAATGGGTTTATCATATATAACAGAGTAAATATCCAGTATTCCACCTCGTAAACTAAATTGTCCGAAGCCTTCAACTTGTTCTACCCGTTCATAACCATATTGAATTAAATATTCAATTAATTCATGCAAATCAACCTGCTCACCGACTTTAATATTTCTTATTGACTGCTTAAAAAACTCTAATGGAATTAAAGCTTTAGCTATGGCCTCTATGGGACAAACTACCACTGATTTCCTGCCTTGAGCTAAACTTGCTAAAACCTGTAGCCTTTGCCGTTGAATTTCCATACTTTGGGCCAATACTTCAAAGGGTATAATTTCTAAAGGGGGAAAGTATAAAACATTAAAGTGTGGTAATAAAAAATTTAAATCATCCCAAACTTCTTTAGCTCGTTTAGGACTTTCACAAATAATTAACATGGATTTATTTTGTTCATTGGCTATAGTAGCCGAAATTATGGTTTTCTGAATTCCTGTTAGTCCATAAAGCAGATGTTCGTCTTTTGTTTCCAAGGATTTTAATATCAAATTTATGTCATGTGCTCTACTTAGTGTTTTCAAAATAGGTGGTATTTTCTGCAGCATGCTATCCTCCTCTTTTACCTAAAAGCCACAAAGTGGACGTCCCGAAGGACCTCCACACATAGTTAATGTATGTGTTACATTTCATTACTTCTTTTAATAATATAACTGTTCCACCAGATATGGCAGATATACTTACTATTATACCTAAACTAACATATCCTGTTAAATTATACAAATACCAGGTTATTCCTCCAAAAAAACTATGGGTTAATAAACCTAATATTCCAGGTTTTAATCCTCTGATATTTGTTTTTATATCCCAAATGCCTTCAATTATTCCAAAAATTAAGTAGGTGTAAAAAATAGAAGAATTTAAGTAAAGGGCTAAAGATGTTTTTAAGATTTATTAACATTATATTCCCCTTTTCTTTAAACAATATTAATTAGTTATTAACATTAGAAGTTTAATATATAAATGTAATTAGTTGGGTTTACCCAAACTTCCAACCACCTTTTTACAACTTAGTTTTTAGAACCCTAGTTTTTTTAATTGAAATTATTCATCGCTTTTTCTATACCTTCAGTAATCCACATTTTAATACCTAAAACGGCATTATTTATTCCTTCTTCAACATTCACTTTTTCCTCTTTAGTAAAGGTTGTTAAAACATAATCTTTTACTTCTGAATTATTAGATGGTCTACCAATACCGATTTTTAGCCTATCAAACTCCTGGGAATTTAAGTATTGAATTATGGATTTCAAGCCATTGTGCCCACCGGTACCTCCACCTGTTTTAAAACGTAATTTACCAACGGGCAAATCCAAATCATCATGGATAATAATAAAATCATCAATCTGTTCCTGATAAAAATTAATTAGTTGCAAAACAGATTGTCCACTTAAATTCATATAAGTTTGGGGTTTTACCAGCAAAATTTTTTTGCCATCCCAGAAGGTTGACTGAACCAAAGCCTGGGCTTGTTTTTTATCAATCTTTATATTTAAGATTTCAGCAATTTTATCCACAACCCAAAAACCAACATTATGCCTGGTATTTTCATACTTTTGTCCTGGATTGCCCAGACCTACTATCATTAACACCTGTAATTACCTCCCCAAACCTAAACTAGTTCATAACTAATAGTTAAAATCTATTAGCTATATTTAGGCTTTATTTTGCTTTATTTATTAGTTTCTATCATGCTCACTAGTCTCAATCGAGGTTCTTATACTTTTTTGCATGCTATTTAGACCAGTAAACCAGTTTATCAATACTGACTGGCCCACTCGCCTTTGTGATCATACTTATTAAATAATTATAATATTATTTATTCTTTCCCTGCTACCTCCGGCTTTTCTTCACCAGTTTCATCTACTTTATCTACTTCTTCATCCTCATCGTCCATTACAGGTGGTATAACACTTATTAAAATTTGTTCAGGCTCTGAAAGTATTTTAACATTATTTTCAGTTTTAATATCTCCAACAGTTAACTTATCACCTATTTTTAATTTACTAATATCCATTGTAAAGCTTCCGGGGATGTCCTCGGGAAGACATTCTATTTCTACCGTTGTATCACCGTATTGAATTATACCTCCCTCTTTTATTCCCTGGGGTTCTCCAGTAAAGTTTATCTGTACCTCTGTTCTAATTTCTTGATCCAAAGAAATTTCTGCAAAGTCAACATGCCAGTAATGTCCTGTAACCGGGTGACTTTGGATTTCCTTAATCATAGCTTGAATGGGTTTACCGGCAATTATTAGATTTAAAATAGCATTAGTCCCATGATTATTTAAGATACCGATTAAATCTTTTTTTACTACACTTACAGGTACAGTTCCAACCTTTTTCCCATAAACTACAGCCGGTAATACACCTTCCTTTCTCATTCTATTTAGAGCACCCTTTCCTAAGGAGGTATTCCTTTTTGTAAGCTCTAAATTAATTGATTTCATAATTTTCCAACTCCTTTCATTTAATTATTATACCCAAGTAGAGAAGAAGGAAAACATTTTATTCTAATCAAATAATTTACTTACTGATAAATCTTCATGGATACGAATTATTGCTTCTCCCATTATTGGTGCTACGGAAAGGACTTTAATCTTATCCAATTTTTTATCCTTACTTAATGGTATAGTATTGGTTGTAACGAGCTCAGCTATAGGAGATTTATCAAGCCTTGTTATAGCCGGGCCGGAAAGTACTGCATGGGTACAGCAAGCATATACATTTTTCGCTCCTCGTTCTAATAAGGCTTCGGCTCCATTAGTAATAGTCCCAGCTGTATCAATAATATCATCGGTCATAATGACATTTTTACCCTTAACATCTCCAATAAGATTCATCACTTCAGAAACATTAGGCATAGGTCTTCTCTTATCAATAATAGCCAGTGGTGCACCAATACGCTCCGCTAAATTTCTAGCTCGAGTAACCCCGCCCATATCTGGTGAAACTACAACTACGTCTTCTAAGCCTTTATTTTTATAATATTCTGCTAAGATAGGAACACCCAGTAAGTGGTCAACAGGAATGTCAAAAAATCCTTGAATTTGACCGGCATGTAAATCCATAGTTAATACTCTTCTAGCACCAGCTTGTACAATTAGATTAGCTACTAATTTTGCTGTTATAGGATCACGGGCTCTTGCTTTTCTGTCCTGTCTTGCATAACCATAATAAGGTAATACTGCAGTAATTCTTCGGGCTGATGCCCTTCGTACAGCATCAATCATAATTAGAAGTTCCATAAGATTATCATTAACTGGAGTACAGGTTGGTTGAATGATAAAAACATCTGCCCCCCTGACACTTTCATCAATAGTAACATTTATTTCACCATCACTAAACCGAGCTACCTTACTACTACCTAATTCCATTCCCAGGTACTCAGCAATTTCTTCTGCCAACTGTACATTAGCATTTCCTGTTAAGACCTTTAAGTTTTTAAACCTTCTTGACATGGTGTAATGACCTCCCATTTTAATCCTTCTTCCCTTTTTGCCAACCAGGGATATTTTTTTGTCTTTGCCTAGCTATACCCAGAGCATTTTCCGGAACGTCCTGAGTAATAGTTGATCCGGCACCTATGACAGCATTTTTACCAATACTTACTGGTGCTACAAGATTAGTGTTGCTACCTATAAATGCTTTATCATCTATCTTTGTAACATGCTTATTTTCACCATCAAAATTACATGTTATTGTACCACAACCAATATTTACATTTTCCCCTACAAAGGCATCTCCTATATAAGACAAATGAGGAACCTTACTACCTTTACCAATTTTAGATTTCTTTATTTCCACAAAATCTCCAACCTTGACATTGTCTTCCAAAAATGTGCCTGGTCTTAAATAAGCAAAGGGGCCAATTTGACAATTGTTACCTATTTGACTCTCCAAAATTACAGAATTTTGCACATAAGAATTGTTGCCAATAATACTTGCTACAACTCTCGTTGCAGGACCTATAATACAATCTTCACCAATGATGGTATTTCCTTCTAAATAGGTGCCTGGATAAACGACTGTATCTGAACCTATTTTTACACCAGCCTCAATATAAGTTGCCTGCGGATCAATGATAGTAACCCCTGATAACATCAGTTTTTCCATAGTTCTAAACCGTAATATCTTTTCGGCCTGGGCAAGTTGTACCCTATTATTAATTCCAAGGCTTTCTTTTATATCCTCAAGTATAAAGGATTCTACCCTTAATCCTTCTTGTGCAGCCAATTTAACCAAATCAGTAAGGTAATACTCCTTTTGTACATTATTATTTGTTAATTTTTCTAGAAACTCCTTTAAAAAAGCACCATCAAAACAATAAGTACCGGTATTTATCTCCTTTACTATTTTCTCAACATCTGAAGCGTCTTTTTCTTCAACAATGGCTTTTATTCCTTTATCATCCCGTATTATTCTACCATACCCTTGGGGGTCGTCAATAACTGCTGTTAATACAGTTATAACCGCATTGCTACTATGATGCTTTTCTTCCAATTTATTTATTGTTTCTGATTTTAATAAAGGTGTATCTCCACATAAAACTAAAATAGTTTTATCTGAAACATTTAGCAAATCATTTGCTTGCATTACCGCATGGCCAGTACCTAGTTGTTCCCGCTGGTATACAATTTCTATTTCATCATCTAGTGCCTTTTCTATTAATTCAGCTCCATGCCCCAAAATGATAATTTTACGATTTACATCCGCTTTTCTTAAAGTATCTAGAACATGTTCTAACATTGAAATACCTGCAACTTTATGAAGAACTTTTGGTATTTTTGATTTCATTCGGGTTCCTTGACCGGCGGCCAATATTATCGCAGTATTAATCATATAAATTGCCCCCCCATTACCCATTTTTCAACTATTAATAGTTATATCACAAATTTGAAACAAAAGTACATATTTTTTTAAAACACAAAAAAAAGGAGCCACTTTTTTCGCTCCTTTTTAGTCTAAGAACCTTGACTATATTGCTTCTTCATAAGCTTTTAAGACTGCACTTTGAATAACATCTCTTGCAGATGAAGAAATCGGATGGGCAATGTCCCTAAATTCGCCATCTGGCATTTTTTTACTAGGCATAGCTACAAATAACCCCTTTTGACCTTCAACTACCTTAACATCATGAACTACGAAGGCATCATCGAAAGTAACGGAAACTATCGCCTTCATTCTACCGTCCATATTTATCTTTCTTATCCGTACATCCGTAATGTTCATTGCTTCACCACCCTTCCTGATATGCGGAACATTTTGACATCAATGACCATATTCGGCAATAATTTGGAAAATCCTTCTTTAGTATAAGAAAATTACCAATAATAATGTTTTTTATACATGGGAATAATATTTTTTTGAATTAATAACTACTTTTTCATTCTTTTCATCTAATTCCACTAATTCTAATAGCCCTAAATAATTTTCAACCAGCTTATTTTGTGGCTCTTTAGTATCAACCAATACACCCAACCCTAGTACTTCTGACTTAAATTCCTTCATTAAATCAATCATACCTTTCGCTGTCCCACCGGCCTTCATAAAATCATCAATGATTATAACTTTCGCACCAGGATCTAAGGCTCTTCTGGCTAGAGACATCGTTCCAATTTTCCTGGTAGAACCTGAAACATAGTTGATACTTACCGCTGAGCCTTCTGTAACCCTACTGTCATCCCTGATAATAACCAGGGGTACATTAAAAGCTCTTGCTGTCATTAGGGCTATCGGAATACCCTTTGTTTCAACAGTTACAATACAATCTGGTTCTTTACCTATAAATCTGTGAGCAAAAATAGTTCCGATTTTAGCTACAATTGAGGGGTCGTATATTATATCAGTCATATATAAGTATCCACCAGGTAAGATTCTTGTAGGATCAGAAAGTTTTCGAGCCAAATTATCTAAAAATTCTTTCTCTATTTCCAGGCTATTATATGGTAAAAACTTTACCCCTCCAGCCGCCCCTGAAACAGTTTCAAGTTTGCCTTGCCCGGTTTGTTGTAAGGTTTCTTTAATAATAGTTAAATCTTCACTAATGCTTGATTTTGCTGATTGGAAAATTTCCGCAAAATATCCCAGGGTAAATAACTGATGTGGATTTTCTAGAAGTATTTTAGTCATTAGCACCATTCGTTCACTTCTACGCCATTTTTCCAATGATTTCACCCCCCAATAGCTATCAT
>JASKKI010000086.1 GCA_030154225.1 Clostridia bacterium
GTTGGCGGAACTTTCAGCGAGCCTTTAGGCTCAGCCTAGCACCAAGCCCTTATAGGGCTAGAGCAAACCACCCGCTAAGCGGGTGGTTATGATTCTTTTTAAAAAAGTAGTATAGTAAAAATATCATTTCATATTTGAATAATTCTAAATGTATAAAATGTATAAGTAAATTTTTAATATTTTCTAAATGATTTAGAAGGATTTTCATCTTTAAAATAGAAAATATAGATTTAAATTATTCATTGATAAAGAATAGTGTTTGATAATACCGAATTTTTCAGATAATTTTATAAAGTTTAAAGAATTCAACTAATTTAAAGAGGTTTTTATAAAAAAATACTGAAAATTGTGTTATTTTTTTAACAAATCGCAAAATAGGGGGGATATTTAAATAAAGAAAATGTTGATATCTGTCTAGATTTATAAATAAGAAGGGGGAAATTTCATGAAAAAAAGGAGTCTAAAAGTTTTAACATTATTTATTATGATTATTTTTGCCATGGCATTGGTAGTAGGATGTTCAGGTGGGGCAAATAAAGAGGAACCCAAAAAAGAAGAACCTAAAAAAGAAGAGGCAAGAGTTGAAACTATAGTATTAAAAGCTGCACATACTTTAGTAAGTGATCATCCCTATCATACCGGACTTGTGAAGTTTGGTGAATTACTTAAGGAAAGAACTAATGGTAAGTATAGTGTTGAAGTATATCCCGCTGCTCAATTAGGTTCGGAAAGGGAAGCTATTGAGGGAGTGCAAATGGGAACTATAGATATAACTTTAGTTTCCACTGCTCCTTTGGCAGGTTTTTCAGATGCATTTTTAGTAACTGACTTACCATTTATCTTTACCAGTAGAGAGCACGCATATAAAGTTCTTGATGGCGAAATTGGAAAAGAAATGTTTAGCAAACTAGAAGGTACTGGTCTTGTGGGCTTAGCTTTCTGGGAAAATGGTTTTAGAAATGTGACTAATTCTAAAAGACCTATTGTAAATCCCGAAGATATGGAAGGTATTAAAATAAGAACCATGGAAAACCAAATTCATATGGATTCTTTTAGAGTAATAGGAGCAGACCCAACACCAATGGCCTTTGGGGAATTATTTACAGCTTTACAGCAAAAAACAGTTGACGCTCAAGAAAACCCACTACCAATAATTTATACCTCTAAATTTTTCGAGGTTCAAGATCATTTAGCATTAACAGGTCATTTTTATGCTCCGGCTCCATTATTGGTTAGCCAAGCTTTATGGGATAAACTAACAGATGAAGAAAAACAAATATTCCAGAAAGCAGCTTATGATGCCCGTGATTTTGAACGGAAAATAATTTTAGAAATGGATAATAATCTTCTTAGTGAATTAAAAGCTAAAGGAATGCAGGTAACTGAACCTGATAAATCTAAATGGCAAGAAGCTATGACTCCTGTCTATGAAAAGTGGCAAGACAAGATCGGTAAAGATCTAATTGAAAAGGTTAAAGCTGCCGCTAATTAATATTTGAAAATTGGTTGAGCAGGGTATAGCCCTGCTCAACTAGTAATGATATTGTAGCTCTAGATTTAGATTTGTCTTAATACTAAATAAATCAATAGGGGGAGTATATATGGATACGAAAAAACAATCTTCCGTTTTTTCATTCCTCGACAAATTTGAGGATTACTCAGTAACCGTATTATATATAATTATGGTTATTGTTATTTTACTCCAGGTATTTTTTCGCTTTGTTATTAAAGCGTCTTTACCCTGGTCCGAAGAATTGGCCAGATATATTATGGCTTGGGCTGTATTTATTGGTTCCAGTATTGCCGCCAGAGAAGGTGCCCATATAGGCATTGATTCAATTGTAAGTCGTTTACCCAACTCTTTTGAAAGATATATTAGAACTATAGCCATGGCCCTTTCTTTTATATTTTCAATTGTTTTAGTTTACTTATCGGTATTAATAATTTCCTTTTTAATGAAAACAGGTCAAAAAACTCCTGCAATGATGATTCCCATGTGGATAGCATATTTTTCTGTTTTATTTGGAGCAATTTTAATGAGTATTCGCTTTTGCCAGGTAACTTATTTGAAATTTAAAGATGGAAGGAGGCAATAGCATATGCTATCAGCGTTACTTTTTGGACTATTTGCTATATTTGTAATTCTTAGTGTACCCATTGCAATGAGCTTGGGTCTGGCAACTATTCTAGCTATTCATTTTACCGGTGTTGTAAAACTACAGGTTGTAGCTCAAAAAATGTTTACCGCTATTGACTCTTTCCCTCTTATGGCCGTTCCGTTTTTCATGATTGCAGGTGCTATTATGGAAAGAGGTGGTATATCCAGGCGTTTAATCAGGTTTGCTAATTCATTAATTGGGACTTTACCTGGTGGACTGGCTCTGGTTACAATTCTTGCCTCAATGTTTTTCGCTGCTATCTCCGGTTCTTCGCCAGCAACTGTTGCTGCTATTGGTGCAATTATGATTCCTGCTATGGTTAGAAATGGCTACAAAGAAGAATTTGCAACAGCAACCCAAGCCAGTGCTGGTTATATAGGGGTTATTATTCCTCCCAGTATTCCTATGATTACTTATGGTGTAGTTACAGGTGTTTCTATCGGTGGATTATTCATGGGTGGATTTATCCCAGGGATTATTATAGGTGTATCCCTTGGTATAGTAGCTTTCATTACTTCTAAGAAAAACGACTATCGAGGACTTGCAGAACGTCCAAGTCTTAAAGAAGTATGGGTTTCCTTTAAAGATGCTATTTGGGCAATATTAATGCCTGTTATTATTCTAGGCGGTATTTACGGTGGTATTTTTACTCCCACAGAAGCTGCCAATATAGCTGTTGTCTATGGATTTATTGTCGGCTTCTTTGTCTATAAAGAATTAACTTTAAAAGAATTACCTGCACTTATTCGTCAATCAGCAATAAGTAGTTCACTAGTTCTTATGATTGTTTCCACGGCATCTGCTTTTGGTTTAATCTTAACCCGTGAAATGATACCCGTTAAGGTTGCCAATTTATTAATAGGTGTAACAGAAAACCCACTTATCTTACTGATGATTCTTAATGTAATGTTACTTATTGTCGGAACGTTTATGGAAACAAATGCAGCAATTATCATCTTGGCGCCTATTTTATTCCCAGCTATTGTAAAAGTAGGTATTGACCCCTTACACTTTGGTATTATAATGGTAGTAAACCTGGCAATCGGTATGATAACCCCACCATTAGGGGTAAACTTATTTGTTGCTTCTAGTATGCGGAAAATGCCTATTGAAAAGCTGGTTAATGCTAACTGGTGGTATTTAGCTGCATCTATTATTGCCTTACTTGTTATTACTTACTTCCCTGCCCTTACTTTATGGTTGCCAAATTTATTAATTAAATAACTACAGAATGAAAAAAGGTGAATTATATGTTAAATCAAAGGCTAACCAACCAATTAGCACAAATAGTAGGAAAAGATAATATTTTAACCAGCAAAATATCCCTGGCATCTTATGCCTATGATGCTTCTCCATATCAGGGTCGGCCTGGTGTTGTTGTTTTTCCTATATCAACTGAAATGGTTGTAGAAGTGGTCAAATTTGCCAATAAGCATAATCTACCGATAATGCCCCGTGGTGCCGGGTCATGTTTAAGTGGTGGCGCCATAGCACCTGAAGGGAGTATTGTCATTTCATTTTCAAGAATGAATAGAATAATAGATATTAACCCTGAAAATAGAATTGCCGTAGTAGAACCGGGAATTACCAATAAACAAGTTCAATTAGCGGCAGAACCATATGGATTGATGTTTGCCCCTGACCCGGCCAGTCAAAATATTTCTACAATAGGTGGCAATATAGCTGAAAATGCCGGTGGTATTAGAGGCGTAAAATATGGCTCTACTAAAGACCATATTTTAGGATTGGAGGTTGTGCTTCCTTCAGGGGAAATTATAGTTACCGGTGATATAAATTCCCCACTAGAACCTGAAATCGATCTTACTTATTTCTTTTGTGGATCTGAAGGTACATTAGGTATAGTAACTAAAGCCTGGTTAGCACTAACCCCTATCAACCCTAAAGTTAAGACAATGACGGCAATTTTTAATAGTTTGGAAAATGCAGGCTCCTGTGTAGCGGAAATAATTGCCAAAGGTGTTGTTCCCACAACTATGGAAATAATGGATAACACAGTTATTAAAGCCGTTGAAGATTATCTTAAACTGGGATTTCCTAGAGATGCTGCAGCCCTTCTTTTAATAGAGGTTGATGGCTTTCCATCTGATGTGGAAACCCAGGTGGTTAGTATATTAAATGCATTTACTAATAATAAGGCCCTTAGCTATAAAATTGCCGGCAATGAAAAAGAAAGAGAAGATTTATGGAAGGCCAGAAGATCTGTAAATGGTGCTTTAGGAAAATTAAAACCTGCTAATATTGTACATGACATAGTAGTGCCCAGAGACCGGCTGGCAATAATGCTGGAAAAAGTAGCCCAGATGGCTAAAAAATATGGGATTATTATCGGTCAGGTTGCCCATGCCGGTGATGGTAATTTACATCCTACCCTTTATTATGATCATCGGATTCCTGAAGAAGTAGAAAAAGTAGAAGAAGCATGTGATGAAATTATTAAAGAAACTATTGTCCAAGGAGGTACCATATCCGGGGAACACGGTATCGGTATTGAAAAATTAAAATATATGCCTCTAGCTTTCACAAAACAAAGTTTAGAATATATGCAAAAGGTTAAAGATGCCTTTGATCCTGAAAATATATGCAATCCGGGTAAACTTTTACCTCAGATCGCAGAAGATTGAGGGAGGTAGTAATGGATGGAGAAAAATAAATTGTTTGAACGATTAAAGGAAGTAACAGACGTAGTTAAGATAAATACCGGTTTTAGTGATCTGGGAGAAAAATATAAGCCTGAGGTATTAGTAAATCCGAAAAGTATAGAGGAAATTAAAGCTATTGTCAAAATGGCTAATGAGTACAAAACTCCAATCTATCCCATTGGTAGTGGGTCAAGATTTGGTCAGGGTGTAGACCCATTTCAAGGTGGTATTCTTTTATCAGTGAAAAACTTGGATCAAATAATTGAATATCGACCCAATAATATGAGTGTAGAAGTTGAAGCAGGTATGACTATTACTAATTTACAAAATATACTGGCTCAAGATAATATCTTTTTCCCAGTGGATAGCGGAAATAATCGAGCAACTATTGGAGGGTTAATTGCCACCAATAGTTATGGAAGAAAAAAATACCTGTATAAGACTACACGATTTTATGTCATGGGTATGGAGTTTGTTTCACCACAAGGAGAACTGATTAGAGTTGGTGGTAGAACAATAAAAAATGTCAGTAGTTATGATATTAACCAGTTATTAGCCGGCTCATGGGGAGTATTGGGGATAATAACTAAAGCTACTTTAAGAGTAAAACCTAAACCGGAAAAAAACTTATTATTAAACTATAATACTAGTGATTTTACTGAGCTAATTAAGATGATAAAATCTATTTTAATTAATGAAAAGCTAAGTTTAGCATCTTTAGTTTTTGAAAAGTTAAATTCTAATTATTTACTTCAGCTAGAATTAGAAGGTTTTGCAGATACAATTAATTTTCAGCAAGGTTTATTAAAAGAGAAATATGGATTTAAAGATGCAGAACATTCAATATTTAGTGAAACAATTGGTCCAGGGATAATATCACTTCCTCTAAAAAATTATACTCAAGGTTTAGAAGAATTAGATAAATTAACTAACCAGTTTTCTTCCTTAAAAATTAAAGGCAACATTACCAGTGGAATAATTAATTTTGAAATAAGTGCTAATAACGAGTTATTACTAAACTTATCCCGGGTCATCAATACTTTACAGGGAACACTTACCTTTGAAGGTAACATGTTAACTACCAAAAATCGGGGAACGGGTTACTTAACTCTTCTTAAAAATATTAAGAAAAATATTGACCCTAATAATATTCTAGTTCCCACCAGTAAAGCATTAAAGGAGCAGGTCTAATGAAAAAAGATGAACTATTAGAAATCATAATGAGCTGCAACCGCTGTGGTGTATGCCAGGAAGTTTGTCCAACTTATATAGTTTCAGGCGTAGAGACAAATGTTGCTCGAGGTCGTAATCGTTTAATTCGCCTTGGTTTAGAAGAACAACAATTTAATCTTGATAATGAGCCAGAGCTAGAAAAAATCGTAAATGAGTGTTTATTATGTAAAGCTTGTGAGGTTAATTGTCCTTCCGGTGTACCTACCCCGGAAATTATTTCCAACATCCGTGCTCACTATACTACTACAAAAGGCTTGCCCTGGGCTAAAAAAATAATGTATCGGGGAATATTTTCTGACAATAGGAAAATTAGTTTAATTAGAAATTTAGCCCGCATTTATCAAAAAAGTGGTATTAACAAGTTAGTAAAGTTGGCAGGTCTATTTAATAAAACTGACGAAATGTTACCCGATTTACCTAAAGAAAATGTAAGGGCTAAATTACCAGTTTTATTAAAAAATTTCGAACGACCGAAACATAAAGTAGCCTACTTTTTGGGTTGTTCCGTAAACAATTTTTTTAGTAGTATTGGTATAGCTACCATTAAAGTTCTGCAAGAAAATGATTGCCAAGTAATTGTCCCTGATGTCAATTGCTGTGGAGCTCCACACCAAAGTGCTGGTGACCAGGATGAGTTTATAAGATTAGCTAAAAACAATATTAAAAAGCTAAATGAATTGGATGTTGAAGCTATAATTGTCGATTGTTCCACCTGTGGTTCTATAATAAAGGAATATGAAAAACTATTCGCAAATGATAAAGAATATCAGGACATTATAGCCAAAATAACAGCAAAAATACAGGATATAAGTAGTTATTTATTAAGTATTGATTTTAAAAGGGAAATGGGACAAATAAACCAAAAAGTTACCTATCATGACCCCTGTCATGGAATTAGATTTTTGAAAGTAAAAGATGCGCCGCGGGAAATCTTAAAAAGTATTCCAGGAATTAACTTAATTGAGATGAAGGAAGCAGATATGTGCTGTGGTGGTGCAGGTTCGTATGGTATATTTAATCCCAAATTATCCAGAGATATACTGGCCAGGAAAATGGAAAATTACAAGGAATCTGAAGCAGGTATATTGGCAACATCCTGTCCTGCTTGTACAATGCAGTTATCTTTTGGTCTGAAGCTTCATAAATTGAATGGTCAGATCAAGCATCCTGTAGAGTTATTAGCAGAAGCATATGAATTAAAAAAAATCTAGTTTCGATTTTAAAACAAAATTATCCTTATCTAAGGAAAGTTTTGTTCTAAAATAAATATAAATAAGAAGGGGGAAATTTCATGAAAAAAAGGAGTTTGAAAGTTTTAGCATTATTTGTCATGGTATTTTTTGCTATGACGCTGGTTGTTGGTTGTTCTGGTGGAGCTAAAGAGGAACCGAAAAAAGAAGAAAGTAAAAAAGAAGAGTCAAAGGTGGAAAAAATTGTTTTAAAAGCTGCTAGTACACCACCTGCAGACCATCCCTATAACCTGGGACTTATTGAATTTGGAAAACTTTTAACTGAAAGAACTAATGGTAAGTTTGTTGTCGAAACTTTTCCAGCTGCCCAATTAGGTTCAGAAAGGGAAGCAATTGAAGGTGTACAAATGGGAACTATTGATATAACAGTAGTTTCTACAGCCCCATTAGCTGGTTTCTCCGATGCATTTTTAGTAACTGACCTGCCATTCATTTTCAAGAGTAAGGAACATGCTTATAAAGTTCTTGATGGTGAAATCGGTCAAAGTATAATGAAAAAATTAGAAGGTACTGGTATTGTTGGTTTAGCTTTCTGGGAAAACGGTTTCCGTAACATTACAAACTCCAAGAGACCTATTGTTAATCCGGAAGATATGGAAGGTATAAAAATAAGAACAATGGAAAACCAAATCCATATGGATTCCTTTAGACAAATTGGTGCTGACCCAACTCCAATGGCTTTTGGTGAATTATTTACAGCTTTACAACAAAAAACTGTTGATGCTCAAGAAAACCCACTACCAATTATCGCAACTTCGAAATTCTACGAAGTACAAGATCATTTAGCAATGACCGGTCATTTCTATGCACCTGCTCCATTATTAGTAAGTCAAGCTTTATGGGATAAGTTAACTGATGAAGAAAAGCAAATCTTCCAAAAAGCTGCTGATGATGCCCGGGATGCTGAACGTAAAATGATTGCTGATATGGATGCCAAGTTATTAGATGAATTAAAGGCTAAAGGAATGCAGGTAACTGAACCTGATAAATCCAAATGGCAAGAAGCCATGGCGCCTGTCTATGAAAAGTGGCAAGACAAGATCGGTAAAGATCTAATTGAAAAAGTTAAAGCTGCCGCTAATTAAAAGCATGAGTTTAGTAGATGAGCAGGGAATTTCCCTGCTCATCTATAATTAAAATAAAATGGCAACTATTTATTTAAAAGAGTGTATATAGAAGGAGTGAGTCTTATGTCGATGCGGGAATTTACACTTAAATATGGGAGAGGTGAAGTATCTTTTGAAATCCCGGAAGAACAACTATTACATGTAGTCTTAGGTTCTGATTATCCTGCTCTACCTGATTTAAAAGCAGCCTATAAATATGCTTTAGATCATCCTATTGATGCTCCACCTTTAAAGGAAATTATTAAAAAAGGGGATAAGGTTGCCATTACTGTTAGTGATATTACTAGAGCCTGGCAGAAAAATAATTTAACTTTACCAATACTTATAGATACCCTTAATGAAGCCGGTGTACCAGATGAAAATATTACAATTATCATTGCTGTAGGAGGACATCGCCCCAATACAGAAAGTGAATTTATAGAGCTTTGTAGTGAGGAAGTTTGTCATAGGGTTAAAGTAGTAAATCATGATGCCTGGGATACAGAAAATATGGTTTATTATGGAAAAACAAGTAGAGGTACTGAGGTCTGGATTAATAAAACTGTTGCCGAGGCTGATAAAGTAATTTTAACAGGTGGCATTATTTATCACTATATGGTTGGTTACGGTGGTGGGAGAAAAAGCATTTTACCGGGAGTTGCCTCCATTAAAACTATCCAGCAAAATCATTTATGGGCATTAGGACCAGAACTAGGTTCAGGTTCAAATCCTCGAGCATCTTCAAAATATACTAAAGGTAATGAATGTCATGAAGATATGATGGAAATAGCCGCTTTTGTAAATCCTGATTTTCTAATTAATATAGTACCCAATCCTCAAGGTGAAATAGCAGGTGTTTTTGCCGGAAATTGGGTATCGGCCTGGTTGGAAGGTACTAAATTGGTTGATGAAATTTATGGTGTTCAGATAGAAGAAGAAGCTGATATCGTAATTGCTACTGCCGGTGGATATCCTAAAGATATTAATTTGTATCAAACGGGTAAAACCATGGATAATGCCTATTATGCCATGAAAAAAGGTGGAGTAGCGATTATTTTATCTGAATGTCCCGATATTTTAGAACCTAAAGAATTTACTGATTGGTTCCAATATGAGACCTTTTTTGATTTAGAAAAAGCTTTAAGGGAGAATTTTACAATACCTGGTTGGGTTGCCTTTAAAGAGGTAGAGTGTAGTGAAAAGGGTGCATTTATTCTTTTAACAAAAGAAGAAAATTTCGATTTTGCTAAAAAAGCTAAATTAATTCCTGTAGCCACTATTGAAGACGCATTAAAAATTGCCTATGAAAAATGTGGAACTTCTAATCCGAAAATCACAGTAATGCCTCAAGGGGCGAATACTTTTCCAATATTAAAGAAATAATTTAAGGGGGAATAGAAATGAGTAAATGGGAATCTCCTCAAAAAGAAACAACACAGAGGAAAAAAGTTACAATTCATACTCTATTTGAAAAAAAAGCCAAAGGTGAAAAAATCACTTTTTTAACTGCCTATGATTATCCCACAGCGGTTATTGAAGATAAAGTGGGCATAGATTTAATCCTAGTTGGTGACTCTTTAGGAATGTGTGTTTATGGGTTTGACAGTACTTTACCTGTGACAATGGATATGATGGTCAACCATTCCAAAGCGGTAAGAAAAGGTGCACCTAACTGTTTTGTAATCGGCGACATGCCGTATATGTCCTACCAAATATCAATTGAGCAAGCTGTTGCCAATGCAGGTAGATTGATGCAGGAAGCGGGTGTTGATGGAGTTAAACTAGAAGGAGGTGTCGAAATGGTTGACACCATTAAAGCCATTACTCGAGCAGGTATTCCTGTAATGGGTCATATTGGGCTTACACCTCAATCAGTATCCATGTTAGGCGGTTTTAAAGCTCAAGGACGGGATATGGCGGCAGCTTTAAAGCTAATTGATGATGCTAAAGCTTTAGAAGAAGCAGGCTGCTTTTCAATTCTTTTAGAAGCAATACCTGCCGAAGTTGGTCAAATTATAACTGAAAGGGCTAAAGTACCTATCCTTAGTATAGGTGCTGGACCATATTGTGATGGTCAAGTTTTAGTTGTTCATGATGCTTTAGGTTTCTTTGGTGGTCATGTTGCTAAATTTGTTAAACAGTATGCTAATATGAATCAAATCATTGAAGAAGCTTTAAACAAATATAAAGAAGAAGTAGAACAAGTAATTTTCCCTGCCCCAGAGCATTGCTACAAGATAAAAGAAGAGGAATTAGCTAAACTAAAAGAAGCATTAGAAAATAGATAGCATCTAATCAAAAAAGCCTTTTGTCGTGGATAAAGGGCTTTTTTAATGCTCTATTGACCAATAACTGAATCATTAGATTTTTTACCTATTATCGTATCAATTTCCCAATGGCCAAAAGTTTGGCGTTGTTGTACTTCTTCTGGTCTTTGTTCAATGCTTGTTCCCATGATACGTTTGTTCTGACGAACCCTTTGAGCCAGCTTGCATTTTGCTCCACAATTCATGCGATTTTTTTCATACACCGCCTGTCCAGTTTCGGGGAAATATTCTTCATAAGTTGATAAATCTGT
>JASKKI010000017.1 GCA_030154225.1 Clostridia bacterium
CAAAAAATCACATTATGCTTATGGAAAATTTTAACATATGGGTTTTAGGGTTATTAGCTAACGAAGAGGATTACAATTAAATTTACTCTTCAGAGCTGGCTTTATTTAGTTAATCTTGCCATTTGTTTTCTGTTGTGATATACTATTCCTGGATTTTACTTGGATAACTGGGAAGGATATTTGGTGTCAAGAGAGTGGGTTTTCGCCCACTCTTTCATGTTATTTTTGTTCTTGAATATGAGCGATAAATAATGTTAAAAATAAAAATTACGGAATTATGGAAAGGAGTGGGTTTATGGCTAAAATTGAAGCAATTATAACGGAGATTGCTCAACCTATCATTGAAGAAAATGGTATGGAGCTTGTTGATGTGGAGTTTGTTAAAGAAGGCTCGGAATGGTTTTTGAGAATTTTTATTGATAAAGAAGAAGGAATAGACCTTAACGATTGTGAAAAAATTAGCAAGTTGATTGGAAATTTATTAGATGAAAAAGATCCCATTAATCAATCTTATCACTTGGAAATATCCTCTCCAGGTATAGAACGGCCTTTAAAAAAAACACAGGACTTTCTAAGATTTCAGGGCCACTCCATTCAGGTTAGAACATTTAAACCAATTGAGGGAAGGAAAAAATTTATTGGTACGTTAGAAACTGCCAATGATGATGAGATCTCTATTTTAATTGGAGAAAACAGGGTATCTATTCCTAGAAATAAAATTTCCAAAGCTAATTTGATCTGGGAAGATTAAAAATTTAATAACAGGAGGTTTTTTGGGTGAATCTGGAGTTGATTGAAGCTTTAAAAGAACTAGAAAAAGAAAAAGGAATTGATTCTGAAATTATAATTGAAGCAATCGAGGCTGCACTAATATCGGCATATAAAAAGAACTTTGGTTCATTACAAAATGTACGTGTATTTATTGATAGGGTTACAGGTGAAATAAAAGTATTTGCCCGTAAGGAAGTTGTGGAAAAAGTAGAAGATGAAAGGGCAGAAATTGCCCTGGAAGATGCTATTAAGATTAATCCTAAGTATGAACTGAATGATGTTGTGGAAATAGAAGTTACGCCAAAAAACTTTGGCAGAATTGCCGCTCAAACTGCAAAACAGGTTGTTGTACAAAGAATAAGAGAAGCGGAAAGAACATTAATATATGATGAGTTTTCCAATCGGGAAAGTGATATAGTTACCGGTACTATTCAGAGAATAGAGGCAAAGAATATATTTATTGATTTAGGGAAAACAGAAGCAATTTTAACTCCAACAGAACAAATTCCAGGAGAAAGCCATAATATTCATGAACGCATTAAAGCCTACATTGTTGAAGTACGCAAAACACCTAAAGGTCCCCAAATTATTGTTTCCAGGACTCATCCGGGCTTACTAAAAAGATTATTCGAATTAGAGGTACCTGAAATTCATGATGGAATTGTGGAAATAAAGTCTGTATCCAGGGAAGCAGGGTCCCGTTCTAAAATTGCTGTATATTCCCATGATGAAAATGTTGACCCTGTTGGTGCTTGTGTAGGACCTAAAGGCATGAGAGTGCAAACCATAGTTAATGAATTAAGAGGAGAAAAGATAGATATAGTCAAATGGGATAAAAACATGGAAGTATATATTGCTAATTCTCTAAGCCCAGCTAAGGTTCTGGATGTGCAGATAAATGAAGAAGAAAAAAAGGCACGAGTTATTGTTCCAGATTATCAATTATCCTTAGCAATCGGTAAAGAAGGTCAAAATGCACGTTTAGCCGCTAAACTTACTGGTTGGAAGATAGATATTAAAAGTGAAACCCAAGCTAAAGAAGCGGGAATTTATTTTGAGGATAATAAAGAGTATGTGGAGGGATGATGATTGCCAAAGAAAATTCCACAACGCATGTGTATCGGCTGTCAAAATATGTTTAATAAAAGGGAATTACTACGTATTGTAAGAACACCAGAAGGGGATATTCTATTGGACAATACCGGAAAGAAATCCGGACGAGGAGCATATATTTGTTCTAATATGGAATGTTTTAAAAAAATAGTGAAAACGAAAAAACTGGAAAAAGCTTTAAAGACTACAATACCTGAAGAAGTTTATGAAAATTTAAAGGTGCATTTTCATGAAGAATAAACTCCATGTTTTTACCATGCTAGGTTTTGCCCAAAAAGCGGGTAAAATTGTTTCTGGGGAATCTGCCGTAAAAGCAATGCTTAATAAGGGGCAAATTCATCTAATAATTATGGCGGAAGATTTATCAGAAAATCGTAAAAAATTTTGGTCATACTTAGCTTTACAAAGTAGAATTCCTGTTTCTATTATTGGTACGAAACAGGAATTAGGAATAGCTATAGGGTTATCACCAAGGGCTATTATTGGAATTACCGATTTACAAATGGCAAAATCAATTGAGTTGAAAATGTAATAAAATCTGGGGGTGATTGGATGGCTAAAAAGAGAATTCACGAATTAGCTAAAGATATGGGAATAAGTAGTAAAGATTTATTGGATAAATTAATTGATTTAGGGCTTCCTGTTAAAAATCATATGAGTACTATTCCATCTCATGAAGTAAAACGAATTCAAAATATGGTTAATAATTTGAATGAAAAGAAGGAAACGGAAAAAAGTGATAAAACAGAAAAACCTATTGAAAATACTAAAAATAATAATCGAAAACCAAAACCGGTTATTGATCCTGTTGAAGATATTGATAAAAACCAGGATGAATTTGATGTATTCCCTTATTTAGATGCAACTAAAACCAAGAAAGTTTCTAAAGCCAAAAAAAATATAGAAAGTAATAACCAAAAACCTTTTAATAAAAATAAGGTGAAAGGTAAGGGTAAAAACAAAAATAGAAATTTCAAAGATACTACTTCCAAGGAAGTAGTAGAGGTAAAAAGACATGTAACTTTAAAAGGCTCAATTAGTGTGCAGGACTTAGCTCATCAATTAGGTAAGAAGGCAACAGAAGTAATAAAAAAATTAATGCTGATGGGTACTATGGTTACTATTAACCAAGAATTAGATGTGGATACAGCAACCATTATTGCCGAAGAATTTGGTGCAACTGTTGAAATAAAAGCAAGTAAAGAAGAAGAACTATTTGCAGAGATTGAGGATAAGCCGGAAGATTTAGAATTAAGGCCACCTATAGTAACTATCATGGGCCATGTAGACCATGGTAAGACTTCATTATTGGATAAAATTAGGGAAACTAATGTTATTGCTACTGAAGCGGGTGGAATTACCCAGCATATTGGGGCTTATCAAGTTGAAATAAGGGAGGAAAAAATTACTTTTTTAGATACTCCCGGTCATGAAGCTTTTACAGCTATGCGTGCCCGCGGGGCCCAGGTAACGGATATAGCTATTTTAGTTGTAGCAGCTGATGATGGTGTTATGCCTCAAACTGTTGAAGCAATTCATCATGCTAAAGCGGCAAAAGTTCCTATTATTGTTGCCATCAATAAAATAGATAAACCTAATAGTAATCCCGATAGAGTAAAACAGGAGCTTACTGAATATGGTTTGGTTTCCGAAGAATGGGGTGGAGATACAATAATGGTTCCTGTTTCTGCTTTGACCGGTGAGGGAATTGATAATCTCCTGGAAATGATTTTATTAGTAGCTGAAGTTCAAGAATTAAAAGCTAATCCCAAGCGTAATGCTCGTGGTACTGTTGTCGAGGCTAAACTAGATAAAGGACGGGGTCCTGTAGCTACTTTATTAATTCAAACTGGAACTTTAAATGTTGGGGATTTTCTAATTGTTGGGTCAACCCAGGGTAGAATAAGGGCTATGTTTGATTATAAAGGTAAAAAACTAAAAACTGCTGGACCTTCCACACCTGTTGAAATACTAGGTTTATCAGATGTTCCCAGTGCTGGAGATGATTTTATAGCAGTAGAAGATGAAAAATTGGCTAAACAAGTCGCTGAAAAAAGACAACAGGAAAAACATCACGAAGAAATTACCAAACGGAGTAAAGTATCCCTGGATGAATTATTTGCCCAAATTCAAAAAGGTGATGTAAAAGATTTAAATATTATCTTAAAAGCAGATGTACAAGGTTCCATCGAGGCAATAAAACAATCACTGGAAAAATTAAGTAATGATGAAGTACGGGTAAATATCATTCATTCAGCCGTTGGTGGTATCAAAGAAACTGATGTTATGCTAGCAACTGCCTCCGATGCCATAATTATTGGTTTTAATGTTCGACCTGATATGAATGCTAAAAGAGCAGCAGAAAAAGAAGATATTGATATTAGAACATATAGAGTTATTTATGATGCCATTGAAGATGTAAAAGCAGCCCTGAGTGGTTTACTAGCACCGGAAATTAAAGAAGTGGACTTAGGTCAAGCAGAAGTTAGGGCAATTTTTAAAGTTCCCAAAGTAGGAACTATCGCTGGTTGTTATGTAACTGAGGGCAAAATATCAAGGTCAGCAAAAATCCGGGTGGTACGTGATGGTGTCGTTATTCATGATGGAGAATTGGCATCTTTAAAACGCTTTAAAGATGATGTAAAAGAAGTAGCTGCGGGATATGAATGTGGTATAGGTGTAGAAAAGTTTAATGATCTAAAAGAAGGGGATATCTTAGAAGCATATACATTTGAAGAAATAAAAAGGGAACTTTAATCCTGAGGTGATTTTATGGGAAAAATGCGCAGTAATAGAATAGCTGAAGAAATAAAACGGGAATTAGCACAAATTATAAGAACAGAATTAAAAGATCCGAGAATTAAGGGTTTAATAAGTATTACTAGTGTTGAGGTTACAGGTGATCTGCGTTATGCGGAAGTTTTTATTAGTCATTATGGTAATAAAGAAGAACAAGTAGAAGTTATAAATGCTTTAAAAAAAGCAGCAGGTTTTATGAGAAGCGAACTGGGAAAACGAATCAGATTAAGATTTACCCCCGAATTATTATTTAAGTTTGATGAATCAATGGAGCATGGTGCAAAGATATCTGCTATTCTCTCTCAGATTAATACAAAACAGGAGGATAGTAATGGAAGACATTCTAAAGATTAAAGATCTAATTCTTGAAAGCGAAGAAATCACAATAGTTTCTCATTATCATCCCGATGGAGATACATTGGGTTCTCAGATTGCTTTGGCTTTAGGCTTGGAACAGTTAGGTAAAAAAACAGTGTTAATAAATAAAAATCCAATTCCCAATTACTATCAATTTTTATCCAATTGGCAAAATATAAAACCTCTGGATCAAATAGAAAAGCTATCCAAGATTATTATTTGTGTTGATTGTGCCACATTAGAAAGAACTGGTTATGATCTTTTTAGTTTTAAGAAAAGGGAATCAATTTTGATTAATATTGACCATCATATTAGCAATACTAATTTTGCTCAGTTAAACTGGGTAGATGCCCAAGCAGCGTCTACTGCAGAGTTAATCTATGACCTATTGGGTTTACTACAGATAAAAATTGATGAAAAAATTGCTACTGCTTTATATACCGGAATAAGTACGGATACTGGTTCATTTCTTTATGAAAATACCACTCCCACGACTCATATTGTTGTTGCAGATTTATTAAATCGTGGGGCAAATGTCAATCTGGTTAGGACCAATTATTATGAAAATGTTAGTATTTCTAAACTGAAATTATTAAAATATGGTCTTAATAATCTTTTCTTTGCAGCTGAAGAAAAGATTGCTTGGATAACTATTAATAGGGAAACTTTCATATCATCCGGTGCATCTGATGGAGATGCGGAAGGATTAATAAACTATATCAAAAACATAGCCGGTGTAGAAATAGCTATCATTTTTAGAGAAATATCCTCCGAGAAAATTAAAGTAAGTATGCGTTCTAAAACCTGGGTAGATGTAAATAAATTAGCATCTTCTTTTGGAGGAGGAGGTCATCCGCGAGCAGCAGGTTGTATTATTTTCGGACAACTAGATCAGGTAGTTGAAAAAGTTACAGCTAGTGCTATGAAAAGTATAGCTCAAGGAGGGGCTAATTAATTTTGGATGGTGTAATTAATGTTTTTAAGCATCCTGGCGTTTCTTCCCATGATATAGTACAAGGTGTTAGAAAATTATTGAAGACTAAAAAAGTAGGTCATACGGGAACTTTAGATCCTGATGCAGTAGGTGTTTTGCCAATCTGTGTAGGTAAAGCAACTAGGTTAGTAGAATATTTAACGTCTTCAACAAAACTTTATAGGGTTATAATGACTTTTGGTTATGAGACAGATACTCAGGATGGGTCAGGACAAATTACTAGAAAAACAGAGTTGCCAGAATTAAATGAAAAAGAATTCGCAAATATATTAAATACATTTGTTGGCGAAATTGAACAAATTCCTCCAATGTTTTCAGCAATAAAGATAAATGGACAACCATTATATGAATTAGCTCGTCAGGGGAAAAAAATTTTAAGAGAACCCAGAAAAGTCCAGATTCACGAAATAAAATTAATAAAATATAGTAAGTATAGAGCTCTTTTTGATGTAAAATGTAGTAAAGGAACGTATATTAGAACTTTATGTCAGGATATAGGTAGGACTGTTAATTCTAGTGCCTATATGTCCTTTTTATTACGGGTACAGTCAGGTATTTTTCATGTAGGTAATGCATTTACTTTAGAAGAACTAGCTTTACTTAGTCCTGATCAATACTTAGTGAAACCTGCTGAAAGTTTACGTGACTGGCCTGAATTAATTCTATATAATGAAAATATTAACCGCGTTATTAATGGTAATAAAATTAAACTCACTCATATCTCCACTAAATTTCATGAAGAAAAAATGTATAAAGTTTTAAATAAACAAGGGGATTTACTGGCAATAGGATTTATTAAAGATAATTATTTTAAACCAGAAAAGGTATTTAGGTGAGAACATAATGAAGATATTCAGAAATTTAGAAGATTTTGTTTTACCAGATAAGCCGTTAGTAGCCGTTTTAGGAAACTTTGATGGTGTTCATTTAGGACATCAAAAGTTAATAAAAACAGCTAAGGACATTACTGATTCTTTGAGAGGAGAAACCCTAGTTTTTACTTTTTTTCCCCACCCCCAACTGGTATTAAATAAGGAAATACAAATGTTAAATTCTTTTGAATTAAAAACTAGACTTATTAAGGATTTGGGAGTGGATAGTATACTAGCCATACCCTTTACTGAAGAAATTTCTAAATTAACTCCTCAGCAATTTGTGCAACAAGTACTCCACGAAAAACTTAAGGTGTCCCATGTTGTGGCAGGATTTAATTTTTCTTTTGGCTATCAAGGAAGCGGAAAAGCTCTAGATTTAATTAGATTAGCAGGTGAATTAAATATTAAGGTTACTATAATGGAACCTTTTTACATGGATAAGGAACTAGTAAGTAGCACTAGAATCAGGGAGTATATAAAAAAGGGACAAATTAAAAAGGCCAGTAAATTATTGGGATATCAACCAACAATACAAGGCAAAGTCGTTTCAGGTAATAGGATTGGTAGGCAAATTGGCTTTCCGACAGCCAATTTAGAATGGGATAGGCATCTACTTATACCAGGTCCTGGTGTTTATGCTGTTAAAGTAGCTGTGAATGATGATCTAAAATTGGGTGTTCTTAATATTGGTTTTAAGCCTACAGTTAGTGAGAAAGAAATTCTTACTATGGAAGTTAACATTTTAGAATTTAATCAAGAAATTTATGATTGGAAAATAGAAATTAATTTTTATGAAAAGATAAGGAATGAAAAAAAATTTAATAATATTACCCAACTTAAAGAACAGATAGCCTTAGATATTATTAGTTGTAGGAAAATCTTTGCAAGTCTAGATTAATATTTTTTAGAATATTAGACATTTTACTCACCTTTATCAGATATATATTTACTAAATATTACTGATAAGGGGGAGTTTTTTATGTTGTATTATATTGATGAAAACCATGGTTTTTATAAAGATTTAGCGGAAAAGATAACTAATATTGTCTATACTAAGGAATTTTCTAGTTTACAGTTTGAATTAGAGCTACTTTACAACAAACAAGATTTTGACAGACCCCAAATGCAAGCCTTTCAAGATGCACTATATAGTTTCTTAGCCCAAGATGAAGGTTTAAAACCCGCCAAGGCTTATTAGGGTGAAAAACTGTGCGGGTTATAATAACTGAACATGCCAAAAAAAGGTTAAAAGATTGCCGCCAAGAGAAAATTAGTATTTCTGATATAGTCATTGCTGCTAAACAAATTCCCGGATTTATTCCTACTGCTACAAGGTTTAGGGGATTTATCAGTAAGTCGGGAAGAATATTTGATATAGTTGCTAAAGATATTGATTCTGGCCGGTTGGTTATTACCATAATCGGAAAATAACTTGCAATAGGTATATATTTTATATATAATTATTAATGTTGAACTGTAGGCTAGGATTGACGAGTTCTCCGGCGTTATTCTTGGCTTATGGGGTTAATATTTTAAGGAGGTGAAATACCAATGGTTTTAAAAAGTGATCAGAAACAAGAAATAATCAAACAGTTTCAAATTCATGAAAATGATACCGGATCACCTGAAGTACAAATTGCAATTTTAACTAACAGAATTAACTATTTAACTGAACATTTAAAAGAACATAAAAAAGACCATCATTCTCGTCGTGGGTTATTGAAAATGGTTGGTCAAAGGAGAGGTCTTTTAAACTATCTTATGAAAAACGATATTGAAAGGTATCGTAAAATAATTTCTATCTTGGGCATACGTAGATAGTAGCATAAAAAAGAGCGGTTTAAACCGCTCTTTAAGTATTTATATTACTAAAAGAAGGATATAATAAAAATAATATCGAAATTAATTATTTTTAAATATATTTTTTATTGAAATGAATAATTGTGTATTACATAGTAGGAGGTACTTTGCAGTTTATGGAAAATTTTAATATTCTTAGGAAAAGTTTAGATGTTGGTGGGCGTAAGCTTACTGTAGAAACAGGACGGTTGGCTAAACAAGCTAGTGGAGCGGTATTTGTGAGATACGGAGACACAGCTGTTTTAGCCACTGCTACCGCTTCCAAAGAACCGCGGGAAGGAATTGATTTTTTTCCATTAACCGTTGATTATGAGGAAAGGTTATATGCAGTAGGAAAAATACCCGGTGGTTTTATTAAAAGAGAAGGACGTCCAAGTGAAAAAGCTATTCTGTCCAGTCGTTTAATTGATAGACCTATTCGACCATTATTTCCCAAAGGTTATCGTAATGACGTACATCTAGTGGCAACGGTAATGTCCGTCGACCAGGATAATCCACCAGATATAGTAGCAATGATAGGTGCTTCAACTGCTTTACATATTTCCCATATACCTTTTCAAGGACCTATTGGTGCGGTGGTTATTGGTTTAATTGATAATGAGTTTATAGTTAACCCTACCGTAGAGCAGGCCGAAAAAAGTCAAATGCACTTGGTGGTTGCAGGAACAAAGGATGCAGTCATGATGGTAGAAGCCGGTGCCAATGAGGTTCCCGAGGAAATTATCTTGGAAGGGATTATGAAAGGACATAGTGAAATAATAAAGATTGTTAATTTTATTGAAGAATTCCGGCAGGAAGCCCTGGAAAAGGGATTAGCTAGCCCGAAAACAGAGCCTATCTTAGAAGTAACACCAGTAGAAATTGAAGAACAAGTTAGAATTTATGCTATGGACAAGTTATTAGAAGCTGTTCAAACAAAAGATAAACATGAACGGGAAGATAATATAAATGCTGTAAAAGAAGAAACTATCATTCATTTTGAAGAAATTTTTCCCGAACAAACTAAGGAAATAAAAACAGTTCTAGATAATTTATTAAAAGAGATAGTACGTAAACTAATAACTGTTGATAAATTACGTCCTGATGGTAGAGCTTTAGACGAAGTCAGACCTATAACCTGTGAAGTAGGAGTACTTCCCAGAACTCATGGTAGTGGATTATTTACCAGGGGGCAAACCCAAATATTATCTGCAGTTACTTTAGGAGCAATAGGAGAAGAGCAGATAATAGATGGTTTAGGTCTTGAAGAATCTAAAAGATACATGCACCATTATAATTTTCCACCATACAGCGTTGGGGAAGCAAGACCTATGCGTGGCCCCGGGCGACGGGAAATCGGTCATGGAGCTCTGGCTGAGAGAGCATTAGAACCTATGATACCTTCAGAAGAAGAGTTTCCATATACTATTCGTATAGTTTCCGAAGCATTAGAGTCCAATGGCTCTACTTCTATGGGGAGTGTTTGTGGAAGTACTTTGGCACTGATGGATGCAGGAGTTCCTATCAAAAGGCCCGTCTCTGGAGTGGCAATGGGATTAGTTAAACATGGGGAAGATTTCTCTATCCTTACTGACATTCAAGGAATGGAAGATGCTTTAGGAGATATGGACTTTAAAGTAGCAGGAACTGAAAAAGGAGTAACCGCTATTCAAATGGATATTAAGATAGCTGGTATTTCAAGGGAAATTTTGAAAGAAGCCTTAGAACAAGCTCGTAGGGGTCGCTTACACATTATGGGTAAAATGCTAGAGGTGATTACTGAACCCCGTTCCGAATTATCACCTTATGCACCTAGAATTATTACAACAACTGTTGATCCGGATAAAATCAGAGATATTATTGGACCAGGTGGCAAAACTATCAAAAAGATAATCGAAGAAACAGGAGTTAAAATTGATATTGAAGATGATGGGAAGGTATTCATCGCTTCCGTTGATGTAAAGGCTGCGGAAAAAGCCTTGAAACTGATTGAAAATTTAACAAAAGAATTGGAAGTAGGACAGATTTATCTAGGTAAAGTTGCCAGGATAACTAATTTTGGTGCTTTTGTGGAAGTTTTACCTGGAAAAGAAGGTTTGGTACATATTTCTCAGCTAGCTCTAGAAAGGGTTGAAAAAGTAGAGGATGTAGTATCAGTCGGTGATGAAATTATGGTTAAAGTGACAGAAATTGACCGGCAGGGTAGAGTTAATTTATCCCGGAAAGAGTTATTAAAAGAACAGGATAAAAATTCTGAAAAGAAATAAGCCGAATAAATTTTCGGTTTATTTTTTTACTTTTCAAGAAACAGAAACCATGAGGTAAGATGTAAGAAAAATTTGAACTGTGAGACGCCAATAGTTACGAAGTAGTCTTAACTAGCCACTAAAACGGGTGTAGCCCGTTTTTTTAATGTTTATCAACTTAATAAAGGTATGAATATACTTTTATTTTATTACATAAGTATAGTGATAAAAGACTTGGAGGAGATGAGATGAAAATTATCTTTTTACGAAAAAAAAATCTATTTTTTACCATTATCGCTCTGATATTATTAATAGTGTTCCTTCTACTTGTTTATAGATTTTTCTATTCTAATACAGTTCCTACTATACAAATGGATCCTATTTACCAAGGTAAAACGGACCAACCCTGTGTTTCTTTAACCATAAATGTAGATTGGGGTGAGGATGTTATTCCCCAAATGTTAGATGTTCTGGAAAGTAAAAATGTAAAAGCTACTTTTTTTATCACAGGTAGATTTGCTAATAAGTTTCCAGAAATAGTAAAAAAAATAAGTGATCTAGATCATGAAATCGGTAATCATGGGTATTCTCATCCCCACCCCGATCGAATCTCCGTACAAGAGAATTTGAAAGAAATTCAAAAAACGCATGAAATATTACAAAAAATAACTAATAAAAATATATTTTTGTTTGCTCCTCCTTATGGTGAAAGAGGGTCTAATTGTTTGAAAGCAGCTCAAGAAGCAGGTTATAAAACAATTCTCTGGACTGCAGATACAATTGATTGGCAGGAACCCCCTCCTTCTGTAAATACTATAGTTAGTAGAGTAACTGGGAAGAAATTAACTAATGGTACAATAATTCTTATGCATCCTAAACCCCATACTTTGAAAGCTTTACCTGTAATTATAGATGTTATTAAAGCTAAAGGTTATCAAATCAGGAAAGTTTCAGAAATAATCTAAATTTAAAAACCAAGCTAGGCTTGGTTTCATTTCTTTTCACATAAACTTTTTCCTAAAGGTCATACTATTTAAAGCTTAGTATTACATAAAGGAGATTGTTTATGAGGCAGAAAATTCTTTTTACGATAACTTTATTTTTTCTTTTAAGTTTTACTAAACCTCTCCTAGCAGGTGAACCTCAAATCAGTGCCCAATCAGCTATACTTGTTGATGGGGATACTGGAGCAATACTTTATAGTAGAAATCCTAACCAGCAAAGACCTCCCGCTAGTTTAACTAAAATTTTAACAACAATATTAGCTATAGAAAAAGGTAATTTAGAAGATGTTGTCGAAATTTCTAAAAGAGCAGCTCAAACAGGAGAGGCCAGGCTCAATTTACTTGCCGGTGAAAAAATTACATTAGAAAATTTATTATATGGGGCTTTACTAAAATCTGGCAATGATGCTTGTGTTGCTATTGCAGAAAACGTCTCGCCTACTGTAGAAGAATTTGTAGCTTTAATGAACTTAAAAGCACAGCTTCTAGGTTGTTATAATACTCATTTTGAAAATACTAATGGATTACCGGCCAAAAATCATTATAGTACCGCTCTAGATCTGGCTTTAATTGCCAGGTATGCCCTAGAAAACCCAACCTTTACAAAAATAGTTTCAACTCCTGTTTATACTGTGAATTGGGAAGAAAGTGGGAGAAAAAAAAAGCTTAAGAATACTAACCGATTATTAACAACTTATCCTGGAGCAACAGGTATAAAAACCGGTACTACCATCAAAGCTGGCCAGTGTTTGGTGGCCTCGGCAACAAGGGAAAATAGAAACCTAATTGCTGTAATTTTAAAAAGTAACAACCGGTTTTATGATGCAAAAGTACTTTTAGATTACGGGTTTGCCAATTTTAGAAACATAGATATCATTGGACAAAATAAAATAATTAAACATAATTTAGGTAATAAAGAGCTGGTTTTAATTACCGGAAAACCTCTGACAATTACTGTTAACAACACGGAAAAGTTAAATATAACCCAAGAAGTAGAAGTAGATACTTCCTTATTGAATAAATCAATAAAGAAACATCAATTTATGGGTTATATTACATATTTCAATAATGGTTTAGAAATAGGAAAGGTACCTCTTTTATCAGTTCAAGGAGTAACGGTAAAAGAAAAAGGATATCTAAACTTTAAGAATATCTGGCAGCAACTAAAGGGGAAATCAACAGGAAAAGCGAATTAATAGGGTTTTAAAAGGGGGTAGGAAAATGGATTTGACACAATATAAAAAAAGTATATTAAGTAATGGAGTAAGAGTTGTTTCAGAAAATATACCTTATGTAAGATCAGTGGCAGTTGGTATTTGGGTTGGAGCAGGATCACGGTTTGAAAGTGATGAGTATAGTGGGATTTCTCATTTTTTAGAGCATTTATTTTTTAAAGGGACTGAAAAAAGAACTGCTAAAGATATAGCAGAAAGCCTGGATGCTGTGGGAGGGCAGCTTAATGCTTTTACGACTAAAGAATATACCTGTTATTATGCAAAAGTACTGGATGAACACCTGGACTTAGCCTTAGATGTTTTGGCAGATATGTTTTATAATAGTAAATTTAATGAAAAAGATATAGCTAAGGAAAGGGAAGTAATCATTGAAGAAATAAAAATGTATGAGGATACTCCTGATGAACTTATTCATGATGTTTTCTCACAGACAATCTGGGCAGGACACCCCCTGGGTAGGCCTGTACTAGGAAGTGAAGAAACTATAAGTACTTTTACCAGGGATGATTTTATTAAATTTATAAATACCCATTATGTTCCCGATAATATAGTCATTGCCTTGGCTGGAAAGATTGAACATGAAAAAGTTGTCAATTCTTTAGAACAATTATTTGGTAAAGCAGAGAAAGGTCCTGTAGAAAAATATCCCTTTCCGCCAATTAATCACGCTGATGTACAAAATGTTTATCGGGATATAGGGCAAGTTCAAATTTGCCTGGGTTCTCCTGGACTCCCTCAGGAGCATCCAAAGATTTATCCGTTATATATTTTAAACAGTATTATAGGAGGGGGATTAAGTTCCCGCCTGGTGCAGGAAGTTAGGGAAGAAAGAGGTCTTGCCTATTCAGTCTATTCCTATCATTCCTCTTTTTCTGATGCTGGATTATTTACTTTTTATGCTGGTACGAGACCGGATAATTATGAGCAGGTAATTCAATTAATTCTTAAAGAATCTATGAAGATTTCCAAAGAAGGTATTTCTGATAAAGAATTAAAAAAAGCTAAAGAACAATTGAAAGGCAGCTTATACTTGGGTTTAGAAAGTGTAGGTAGTAGAATGACAAGAATAGGAAGGTCTGAGCTTTCCTTAAACAGGTTGATTACTCCTGAAGAAGTAGTAGCGAACATTGATAAAGTAACTTCTGAAGAAGTGCAGGAATTAGCAAAAACTATTTTTAACCCTGAGAAATTTACCATTACTACCATTGGTCCTATTAAAAATATACGTCAAAAAGAATATTTTTTGAATGGAGTATGATAAGGTGGATAGATTAGAAAAAATTTTTGAATTACAAAAAAAATTAGATACTAAAATTATTCAAGAACGTAATGTTAATTTTGACCTGGATACCTGGATTCAAAAAGAAATACTAGCTATTATTTCTGAATTAGCAGAAGTATTAGATGAAACCAATTTTAAATGGTGGAAAAATTCCATGGAAATTGACAATCAAGCCTTGAAAGAGGAAATCATTGATGTTTTTCATTTCTTTATAAGCTTATGTATAAAAGTAGGTATTTCCCCCCAGGATCTTTATGAGGCCTATATACATAAAAACAAGGAAAACCTGTTCCGCCAGGATGGTTTATCGAATAAAGCAGGTTATTCCTTAAAGGAAACGGCAAAATAATAAAAAATTGTAGTTATTATATCAAAATGTTATTCACCTAGTACTTAATTATTACTAGTAAAATTTTTACTAAATCAATTCAGTGCCAGGGAAGAAATCTCTATAAAGTCGTCCACAGGACGACTTTTTTTTGGCATATAGTACCAGTTATCATCATACAGATATAAAGAGGTGAAAGACATGCTTAAGATTTTTATTTTATTTGTTTTTTTCCTATTGTTTATTTTTGCAGTTAAGACAAAGATCTTTCTAAATCGGCAAAGACAAAAAGATCTACCGGAGATAACTAATAGCCCCGTATCCCAGGCTTTGACCCAATTGTTAGGAGTAGCAGGGGGTATATATTTATCTTTAGTAATGCTTGCCGCATTTTTAGGAATTGAAGTACCGGAAAAGGTTTTCTTTATTAATTTGGTTATCGATCCTCTTGCCTTGTTTTCCTTGGTAATTACTTTATTACAACCTCTATTTATAAAGGCTTTACAAAAATTTTATTAATGGATTTTTGGAGGGAAGCTATGCGTTTAAGTGAGTTAATTGGTAAACACATTGTAAATATATATGATGGTGCTAGATTGGGAACTGTTGCTGAATCCGATTTAGTTATTCATACTGAAACCGGTGAAATAGATTCCATAATATTACCTAACAGGGGAAATATTCTAAGTATTTGGATGGATAAACCAAGTTTAACAATACCCTGGGAAGCGGTAAAAAAAATTGGTAAAGAAGTGATTATTGTGGATTTAGACCAAAGTCATATGAGATTAAAAAGATTTTCTTACTAGTATAAATAAGTATTATTATACTGGCAACTATTGACACTAAATTTAGCCCATGATATAATTACAAAAAATTAAATATTACCTCATCTCTCCGGAGGTGGGGTAGAGGCGCGAAAATCATAAGTATTACTAGGGAGATAAGGGAATTTATGATCTAGTAAAAAAGGGATCTTCGCCGAAGTCTAATAGTTTCCCTAAATTATTAGGCTGGGGCTGCACTGAATAAGTGCAGAACTGTCATCTATAGCTACCCAGGTTATAGATGGAGTGCTATCTCATTGGAGAATGGGGATATCTTTCTTTGGCCTTTTTACAACCAAAGGGATATTTTTCCCTTTGGTTTTTTTGTATAAAAAAGATCGTGTTTCTAAATGAAGGAGGACAACAAATCTATGGACAAAATAAAAGTAGGAGTTATGGGTGCCTGTGGAAAAATGGGGCGGGAAATATGTAAAAGCGTTTTAGATGACCCTGATTTAGAACTAACTGCTGCCATTGATGTAGTTAATCAAGGATTTGATGTTGGAATATTAATAGGTAGGCCGGCTTGTGGAGTTACTATCGAAACAAATTTGAATAATCTTTTAACAAATAAGATCCTCGATGTTTTAATCGATTTTACAAATGCACAAGCGTTATTAAACAATATACCTAGAGTTATTGAAAATGGAATAAATGTTGTAATTGGTACTACAGGTTTAACTACCGATGAAATTAGAAATATAAAATTTTTGGCAGAAAAAAACGATGTTGGTGCATTTATAGCCCCCAATTTTGCAATAGGTGCCGTTTTAATGATGAAATTTGCCAGAGAAGCTGCCCAGTATTTTCCCTATGTAGAGGTAATAGAAAAACATCATGATCAGAAATTGGACGCACCTTCGGGTACAGCTATAAAAACCATGGAGGAAATTGCCAAGACAAGAAAACCAATGAAACAGGGTAATCCAAATGAATATGAGAAAATTCCAGGAGCTAGAGGAGGGGATTTTCAAGGAATAAAAGTTCACAGTATGCGTTTACCAGGTTTAATTGCCCATCAAGAGGTAATATTTGGAGGAGTTGGTCAAATACTTACTATCAGGCATGATTCTTTATCCAGAGACTCTTTTATGCCAGGAATAATGCTAGCCGCCAAAAAAGTTAAAAACTGGAAGGGATTGGTTTATGGCCTGGAGAATATTTTATGAAAGGTTCCGATAATTTTATAAAAATTTTACCATTGCTTTTCAGGTTTAAAAAATAGGTTTAGCATCTTTTATAAAAATTTTCTTTTTTAAAACTTGCACTTAATTTCTCCCTATTTCATATACTGGCTGTAGCTAAGAGGTAGGGAGGTTTGAAAATGGTTGAGAAATTGTTTGGCATTAAGTTAGCAGTTATAGGTGGGGATGAACGGCAAATATTTTTAGTAAATAAATTACTAGAATTAGGGGCAAAGATTAAAATAATAGGTTTACCGGAAAGAAAGGAGTTAATAGGCTGTCAATTTTGCCAGGATTTAGCTCAAACTATTGAGGATGTAAATGCTATAATTTTACCTATGCCGGGAACTGATTTTGAAGGAAATGTTATAACAGCTTTATCTTCCCAAAGTATACAATTAACAGAGCGAATATTCCAAAAAATTCCAAACAATGTACCCATTTTTTTAGGTGTAGCAAAACCGTTTTTGAAGGAGTGGGCACGGTTTTATCAAAAAAAATTGATTGAGATTGCTGAACTAGATGAAATAGCAATACTAAATTCCATTCCTACTGCAGAAGGTTGTTTGCAAATGGCTATGGAAAAGTTACCTATTACTATTCACGGAAGCAAGAGTATTATTATTGGTTTTGGAAGATGTGGTAAGACTCTAGCCAGAATGTTATATGCCCTAGGAGCTAAAACAACAGTAATTGCCCGTAATCCAGCCCATTTAGCCCGTATTAAAGAGATGGGTTTAAATGTTGCAAATTATAATGAATTGCCAGAAATTTTAAAAGAAGCCGATATAATATTTAATACAGTACCAATTCAAATTTTAAATGAAAAAATTCTGAAAGTAGTTAAAAAGGAAGTTTTAATTATTGATATAGCCTCTGCACCAGGAGGTACAGATTTTCAAGCTGCAGAAAGACTAGGCATCAATGCAATTTTAGCTCCCAGTCTACCAGGTTTAGTTGCACCTAAAACCGCTGGGCTAATTCTAGCTGATACATTACCAGACCTTATTTTAAGAGAAATCTCCTTACCTAATAAATATGAGGTAGGAGGTAAAAAAATATGAAATTAAAAGGAAAAAGAGTTGGCTTAGCAGTAACTGGTTCCCATTGTACTTATGATAAAATTATTCCCCAAATTGAAAAATTAAAGGCGGAAGGTGCTGAAGTTCATGTAATCCTTTCAGAGGCTGCTTTCAAAACCGATACGAGATTTGGTAAAGCCCAGGACTGGTATGATAAATTTTTACAAACTTCTTGTAATGAAATAATCACTTCTATAACAGAAGCTGAACCAATAGGACCCCAAGATTTTCTTGATTGTATTGTAATTGCACCATGTACCGGGAATACATTGGGAAAATTAGCAAATGGTATAACAGATGGGCCTGTATTGATGGCTGCTAAAGCACATTTGAGAAATATAAAACCTTTGGTTATTGCCATTTCAACTAATGATGCTTTAGGTAATAATGCTAAAAATCTTGGAATTCTTTTAAATACAAAAAATATTTATTTTGTTCCTTTTGCGCAAGATGATCCTATAAATAAACCAAATTCTTTGGTTGCTAATATGAATTTAATAGTTGAAACAGTACTTGCTGCACTAGAAGGAAAACAACTCCAGCCTATCTTGGAGCGATAACCTACTTCCTTCTTGTGAGCAATGAAATTCCATTAAGGAGGATAAGCCAGTGAAAAAACTTAATGTTGCTATTGTTGGAGCTACCGGAGCAGTTGGTCAAGAAATTTTAAAGGTAATGTCTGAAAAAAAATTTCCATACAAGAATTTAAAACTACTTGCCAGCCAGCGTTCTGCCGGTACAGAAATTGAATATCAAGGCAAAAAATATCTTGTGGAAGAAACAACAGAAAACTCTTTTGATGGTATTGATTTAGCTCTATTTGCAGGTGGGCCTGCAAGTAGAGCCTTCGGTCGTTTTGCCCAGCAAAAAGGTGTGGTGGTAATTGATAATAGTAGTACTTTTCGTTTAGAGCCAGATGTACCATTAGTGGTTCCCGAAGTTAATGCAGAGGCTTTAAAAAATCACCAAGGATTAATTGCTAATCCTAATTGCTCTACAATTATAATGGTAGCTGCCCTTTATCCACTTTATAAGTTTAGTAAAATTAAAAGAATTATAGTCTCTACTTATCAAGCAGTATCAGGTGCAGGAAAAGAAGGGATTGAAGAATTGGAACTACAGGTCAAACAAAACTTGGAAGGAAATAAGGTAGAACCTAAAGTTTTCCCTTATCAGATTGCATATAATTTAATTCCCCATATTGATGTTTGGGTTGAAGAAAATTACACCAAAGAAGAAATGAAGATGGTTTATGAAACTCAGAAAATTTTAAATGATTATGAACTTGCCGTTACTGCTACTACTGTAAGAGTTCCGGTTTATCGCAGTCATTCAGAGTCAATATACATTGAAACAGAGGAGCCTATTTCCTTAGAAAAAGCAAGGGAATTATTGTGTAATAGCAAAGGTATTATCCTTCAGGATAATCCATCTCAAAACTTATACCCAATGCCATTATATACATCTGATACTGATGAGGTTTATGTTGGCAGAATAAGGAAAGATTTATATACACCTAATGGATTAAATTTATGGGTTGTTGCAGATCAAATACGTAAAGGTGCTGCTACTAATGCTGTGCAGATTGCTGAAGAATTATTGAAAAATAATCTAATTTAATCGAGGTGGAACCTGTGAAAATAATTGTACAAAAATTTGGAGGTTCTTCCCTTACTACTAGAGAAAAAAGAATGCAAGCGGCTGATAAAGTAATTGCAGCCAGGAGAGAAGGTTATTCCTGTGTAGTTGTGGTCTCAGCCATGGGAAGGACAGGTGATCCTTATGCTACAGATACCCTTATAAATTTGGCTAAGGAAGCTTATAAAGATATAAATCCTAGAGAGTTGGACCTGCTCTTAAATTGTGGTGAAATTATTTCGGCTGTGGTTTTATGCCAAGTGTTTACAAGCCAGGGTTTTGAAGCCACAGTTTTAACCGGTGCCCAAGCAGGAATAATTACTGATAAATCTTTTACTGAAGCGAGAATATTAAAGGTTAATCCTGATAAAATAATTAAAAACTTACAAGAAAATAAAATTGTAATTGTAACTGGATTTCAAGGAGTTACAGAAGATGGAGACCTAACAACATTGGGTAGAGGGGGAAGTGATACAACAGCTTCTGCTTTGGGAGTAGCTTTAAATGCTGAATTTGTGGAGATATTTACCGATGTTGATGGGATTAAAACAGCTGATCCCAGGATTGTTAAAGATGCTAAAACTTTAGATGTGATAACTTATAACGAAATTTGCCAACTGGCTCAACAGGGAGCAAAAGTTATCCATCCCAGGGCGGTGGAAATAGCCATGCAAAAGAATATACCATTGCGAGTAAGATCAACCTTTGAAGATTCTCCAGGCACACTAGTTACAAATTATGGTGAAAGTTATAATACTGTTGAAATTTGTACTGACCGCCTACTTACCGGTATTACTCATGTACCTAACATAACCCAATTAAAAATATTTATAAATAGGTCAGAAAATGCAAAAGGTTTAGAATTGAAGATCTTTAGAGCTATGGCTTTATCAAATATTAGTATTGATTTTATCAATGTTCATCCTGACCAGGTAATCTTTACTGTGAAGGATGATAATGCGGAAAAAGCTATTAAAATCATTGAGAATCTAGGCTTAGAGGTTCAAGTCCTACCCGGTTGCGCAAAAGTTTCTGCAGTAGGAGCAAATATGGCAGGAGTACCAGGGGTAATGGCTAGGATTGTTGAAGCATTGACTGAAGAAAACATTAAAATATTACAAACTGCAGATTCCCATACAACTATTTGGTGTTTAGTTAAAAAAGAAGATATGGAGAAAGCGGTAATTGCCTTGCATAAAAAATTTAATTTAAGTTAGGAGGTGAAAAATATGGTATTTGGTCGATTACTAACAGCCATGGTTACCCCTTTTAATGAAAAATTAGAGGTGGACTATAAAAAAGCCCAGGAGTTAGCCCAGTATTTAATTTCCAGAGGTAATGATGGAGTTGTCGTTGCTGGTACTACAGGTGAATCACCAACGTTATCAAAAAAAGAAAAAGTAAATTTATTTAAAGCTATAAAAGAAGTAATAGGTAATAAAGGTCAGGTTATTGCAGGAACAGGCTCCTATTCTACTAAGGATAGTATTGAATTAACTGAAGCAGCAGAAGAAATTGGTGTTGATGGAGTAATGTTAGTAGTACCATATTATAATAAGCCGCCGCAAGATGCATTGTATGAGCATTTTAAAACTATTGCCCAATCTACAAAACTACCTATTTTACTCTACAATGTTCCTGGTCGTACCTCAACTAATATGTTACCTGAAACTGTAGCCAGGCTATCCCAGATCACTAATATTGTCGCTATTAAAGAGGCGGCAGGTGACATGGATCAGGTAAGTTCACTTAAAAATAATGTTGCAGAAAATTTTATGATTTTTAGTGGGGATGACTCTTTGACGTTACCTATGCTAGCTTTAGGCGCCCATGGTGTAATTAGTGTTGCCGGGCATCTTGTAGGAAATGAAATCAAGGAGATGATAGATAGTTTCATTAATGGCAATGTTTTAAAAGCCCAACAGTTACACCAGAGGTTATTCCCCTTATTTAAAACTATGTTTATTACGACCAACCCTATACCCGTAAAGACTGCAGTTAATCTGCTAGGAATTAATGTGGGAGGTATGCGTCTACCTATGATAGAAGCTACTGAAGAACAAAAAATTAAAATTAGCCAGGTTTTAAAAGAAGTAGGTAAACTTTAAAAAACGGGCTGTACCTGTTTATCTTTTAGAAGCGTACCATTATGGTGCGCTTTTTTAATACTTTCCAACTCAAGGCTCTAAGGAATTATCAAAACTCCCCGACACTTAACTGTAGATAAAATTTATAAAAGGACTAAATTTACATATTGTAGGTTGTTCTTATTCTTTTAAAGATAATTATATTAATTGTCGGGTCAAACAGTTGATAATTCTAGTCTTAGAGCCTCTGCGTTCTTTTATTTTCACTCGCCGATGTTTCGTTTTTGATAAATAATAAGGGTTTGTTTTATATTAGACTTTATCAACAGTCTGAAAATTACCATAGGTGATTTTGTTTTTAATATAAACGGTAATAATAAATAAGTAGGTAAACCTTGTCCTATATTAATAAATATCTTATAATTATTTAAGGTGTTTCTGGTTCGGCAAATAAAATATGGAGAGGAGGAATAAAAATAAAGGAAGAAAATAAAATAAGCCTTATTCCCCTGGGCGGTCTTGGGGAAATAGGCAAAAATATGATGATTATAAGATACAAGGATGAAATTATTGTTATCGATTCAGGATTAATGTTTCCAGAAGATGAATTACTAGGAATTGATGTTGTAATACCTGACATTACCTATTTAATAGAGAATCGTAGCCTGGTAAAAGGGATTGTTTTAACTCACGGTCATGAGGATCATATTGGCGGTTTACCATATGTTTTACGTGAGCTAAATGTTCCGGTTTATGGTACTAAACTCACTTTAGGACTTTTAGAGGGCAAATTGAAAGAAACTAATTTTTCTACAGGTGTTAAACTAAATGTTGTTAAACCTAGAGATACTATAAGCTTAGGTTCTTTTAAAATAGAGTTCATTAAAGTGAGCCATAGTATCCCTGACTCTGTTGGATTAGGTATTCATACTCCAGTAGGGATTATTCTTCATACTGGAGATTTTAAGTTTGATCAAACACCTGTTGACGGAAAAGTTACAGATTTTAACCGTATTGCTGAGTTAGGTGAAAAAGGGGTCATGGTATTATTGTCCGATAGTACTAATGTGGAGAGACCCGGATTTACTATGTCTGAAAAGGTTGTAGGACAAACTTTTGATGAAAATTTCCGATTAGCAAAAGAGCGGATTATTATTGCAACTTTTGCTTCCAATGTCCATCGTATTCAACAGGTTATAGATTCTTCTTATAGACATGGGCGTAAAGTGGCCATTGCCGGAAGAAGTATGGTAAATGTTGTAAATATTGCTTCCGAATTAGGATATTTAACTATTCCTGAGGATACCATAATTGAACTGGATGAGGTTGGTAATTATCCTCGTAACAAAGTTGTATTATTAACTACAGGTAGTCAAGGTGAACCAATGTCTGCTTTAACCCGAATGGCTATGTCTGACCATAGAAGAGTAGAAATTGAACCAGGTGATACTGTTATTATCTCAGCTACACCTATTCCGGGTAATGAAAAACTGGTATCCCGGATCATTGACCAGCTATTTAAACTAGGCGCCGAAGTAATTTATGAGTCTGTTTCTGGTATTCATGTTTCTGGTCATGCCAGTAGAGAAGAATTAAAATTCATGTTAAATCTGGTTAAACCCAAGTTTTTTGTACCTATTCACGGGGAATACCGGATGTTAATAAAACATGCCCAGTTAGCCCAGGAAGTTGGTATACCGGCTAGTAATGTCTTTGTTGCCGAAAATGGACATGTGCTGGAATTTTCCAATAAAAAAGGTGCTATAGCAGGTAGAGTAACTTCTGGCAGGGTTTTAGTAGATGGTTTAGGTGTTGGTGATGTGGGAAATATTGTTCTTAGAGATCGCAAACAATTATCCCAGGATGGTATTTTAATTGTTGTAGTCACAATTAACAAAGAGCTTAAACAAGTCGTTGCTGGACCAGATATTGTTTCACGAGGTTTTGTATATGTCAGAGAAGCAGAAGAATTAATGGAAGAGGCAAAAGAAAAAGTTAAATTAGCCTTGGATAAATGTAGTGAAAAAAATATTACCGAATGGGCTGCAATTAAATCAAATGTCAGGGATGTTTTAGGTAAATTTTTATATGAAAAAACCAGAAGACGTCCAATGATCTTACCAATTATCATGGAAATTTAGCACAGAGATTAAACTCTGTGCATTTTTTTTTGGTATTAATACCATACTACTTTTAAAAGCAAAAGGAGTGATGAAAATATGTATTATAACTCCGAATTTTTTGGAGATAAGGAAAAATTTTTTTCTGTTGATAACATCCCTATTCCTCCCCAACCTGGTAAACAACCAACAATTCATCCTCAACCAGGTAGTCCGGTAAGGAGGAAAGCAAAACCAAATCCCAAAAAAGTAGAAACCATTAAAGAATTAGGTGAAGTTAATGTACCAGCTAATTTTCAAAGTAATATTCACTGTATGACAATTGTTGGCCAGGTTGAAGGCCATATGGTTTTACCTCCACAAAATAAAACAACTAAATATGAACATATTATTCCTCAAATTGTTGCCGTAGAACAAAATCCTAATATTGAAGGTATGCTAGTTGTATTAAATACAGTAGGTGGAGATGTAGAAGCAGGACTGGCTATAGCTGAAACCATAAGAGGCCTGTCTAAACCCACAGTTTCTATAGTTATGGGTGGAGGGCACAGTATAGGCACACCTATAGCAGTGTCTGCCGATTACTCATTTATTGCCCCAACAGCAACAATGACTATTCACCCCATCAGACTAACTGGCCTGGTCATTGGTGTACCGGCTACCATGGATTACTTGGAAAGAATGCAGGATAGAGTAGTACAATTCGTCACCGAAAACTCTAATATAAGTGAAGAAAATTTTAGAAAATTAATGTTTAAAATTGGAGAGCTCTCCCAGGATATAGGAACAGTAGTGGTTGGAAAAGATGCTGTTAAATATGGTTTAATTAATGAAGTAGGTGGTATGTCCCAGGCTCTCCAAAAACTTAAGCAATTAATTGAGGAAAAGAAAAGTCAAGGTGGGATACATTAATTATGGATGTTATTTATACTACTTATCCTCTTGATTTAGTGTTAGAGAATAAAGGGCAGGAAGAAGAATTTAATTTCCAGTACATTTCTTATAATGGGATTGAAATGCAAGTTGAACCAGTGGGTTGGAATAAATTTAAAATAATAAGACTTTATTGTACTGATCTCAAACATTATCTGGATTCTAATCTACAACCTGGCTCTATCATTTCATTCTAGAAAGCACTGACTTAAAACATTATCTAGCTTCGTTAATTTTAAGCCCAAGGTCTTCGATAAATCACTATCCGACTGCAGCCTGAACCTACCTCTGTCAAGTAGATAAATATTAGAATACGATTTTAACCAGCAACCTTATTCCTATTTTTAATTGGGGTAAGGTTGTTTTCATTGTTAATCTAATAAATACATAATTGCATATCAAATAAGCTAGACATTCATAGGCAAACGTTTTATTATATTACTAGCCACTATTCATTAAAACTTATATCTCCGCAGGCGTTTTTTATTTATTTATGAAGCTGCTAATTGGTATAATAATTCAGTAAAAGCTATACTAAAATATAAGAGGATAATTGGGGAGGAGTATATGACTATAATTCAGGCAATTATTTTAGGCTTAGTACAGGGATTAACCGAGTTTCTACCTGTCAGCAGTTCCGGACACTTGGTTCTCATGCAAAAATTTTTAGGTATTTCTGAAGGTGGATTAACATTTGAAGTACTGGTTCACTTTGGTACATTAGTAGCAGTTTTTATTGTCTATTGGCGAGAAATATTTGATTTAATTAAAAACCCTATGCAGAAAATGACTTATTTAATAATAGTTGGTGCTATTCCTACTGCATTAATGGGATTTATTTTTAAACCATATTTTGAGAAATTATTTGAATCCATAATAGCTGTGGGTATAAGTCTAGTTATAACTGGTTGTATTTTATGGATGTCTGATAACCACCTAGGAGGTTTAAAAAATGAGAAAAATACCTCTTGGTTTGATGTTTTGATAATAGGTTTTGCCCAAGGCCTGGCTATAACTCCGGGAATATCCAGGATGGGTTTAACTGTTAGTGCTGGGTTGATGAGAGGATTGACCAGGGAGATGGCTGCTAAATACTCCTTTTTATTATCTATACCGGTAATTTTTGGTGCTAACCTGTTGGAGTTTAAAGATGCTTTTAGCTCAGGTTTGCAGTTAACGGGTAATTTACCTTATATAATAGGTACTCTGGTGGCAGCTGTTTCCGGCGTTTTTGCCATCAAAGTATTGTTAAAAGTATTAAAAAACGGTAAATTAAGATATTTTTCGTACTATGTTTGGATATTAGGTATCATAATAATTTTGCAACAAATAATTTCTTAACTCCCATTAAGGGAGTTTTGATTTTTATAACTAGCTTAAATGCAGGATTTTCCCTTATTATTGTTGAATTTGTTTTATTGATGGTAAAGGAGTGGAAATATGGCAAAAGCAAAAAAACAATTTAAAGAAGAGATTAAATTTGAGTTAATTGGTTTATTAATGGTTGGTATTTCCTTTTATATATTTTGGATTATTTTTCAACAACCTTCAGGTCCTTATCCTTTACCTGAAGAAGGAGCCGGAATCTTGGGAGAATTTATACTTCGAGTTCTAAGAGGTTTAGTAGGTGAAGGTAAGATACTAGTTCCAATTTTTTTATTATTTTTAGGTATAAGGACAATGTATAAAAGGTCAAGTGTTGATAAAAATAGATTTTTAATTTTTGGGATTTTTCTAATTACAATTTTAGCTATTTTAAATTTAAGATTGCCTATAGAGGAACAAACCATATTAAATGGTTTAAGAAGTGGAGAAGGTGGAGGTTTTATAGGATGGCTGGTTAGCTGGGTTACTTTAAAGGTGTTTGGTTTAGTGGGCTCTTATATATTATTAATATCAATTAATTTTACTTGTTTATTATATTTAACAGGGACTTCTTTAAAAGATTTAATGATTAGGTTTTGGTCTGTTTTCACTAAAATATTAAAAAGTATAAAAGAACAACTAACAAATTTTATTTTTACAACTGTTGAAGATATTGATGAAAATAAAAAAATAACCTTAAATATTAAAGGGGATGTTAATGATCAATCACCTTTAATCATTAACCATTATGAAAATGAAAATATCAATAAACCTGTTAAAGTCATAAAAAACAAGGAAACTAAGAATAATATAATAGAGTTTCCTCAGATAAACAAAGAAAAATATGTAAATGATGAGGATTTTCTTCTCCCTAAAGTTTCTATGCTGGAAAAGGTAAAACGAAGTCAAAATATTCTTAGTCAGAGGGATATTAATGAAAATATTTTTGTTCTGCAAAATACATTAGAAAGTTTTGGGGTTAAAGGTAAAGTTATTCAGGTCAGTTGTGGGCCTTCCATTACCAGGTATGAATTTCAACCTGCTCCGGGGGTAAAAGTTAGTAGAATAGTAAATCTATCAGATGATATTGCTTTAAGTTTGGCAGCTGCAGGTGTAAGAATAGAAGCACCTATACCTGGAAAAGCTGCTATCGGTATAGAAGTTCCAAATAAAGAAATTGCAACAGTTAGCTTACGGGAGGTTTTAGAAACTGATGAATATCAGAACTCCCAATCCAAGTTAACAGTTGCACTAGGTAAAGATATTGCTGGTAAGCCAGTTATGGCGGATCTGGTGAAGATGCCCCATTTATTAATTGCCGGGGCTACTGGTTCTGGAAAAAGTGTTTGTATGAATACATTAATAACTAGTATTTTATTTAAATCCAGGCCTTCGGAAGTTAAATTTTTAATGATTGATCCCAAGATGGTAGAACTAACAACTTATAACGGTATTCCTCACTTGATAACTCCAGTAGTTACCGATGCTAAGAAAGCTGCTTCTGCGCTACGTTGGGCTGTGCATGAAATGGAAAATAGATATGAATTATTTGCTTCTGCTGGTGTAAAGGATATTGTTCGCTATAACCAGATATTTCCCGATAATTTTTTACCATACATAGTTGTTTTAATTGATGAATTAGCTGATTTAATGATGATTGCTCCAGCAGATGTGGAGGATGCAATTTGTCGTTTAGCACAAATGGCTAGAGCCGCCGGAATTCATTTAGTAGTTGCAACTCAGAGACCTTCTGTTGATGTAATTACGGGAATAATCAAAGCCAATATTCCATCCCGGATAGCTTTTGCTGTTTCCTCACAAACTGATTCAAGAACAATACTTGATATGAATGGAGCGGAAAAACTTTTAGGAAGAGGAGACATGTTATTTTATCCTACTGGTTACCCTAAACCTGTGAGACTGCAAGGGGTTTTTGTCTCTGACCACGAAGTGGAAGAGATTGTAAGATTCTTAAAAGAACAAGAAAAACCAGAATATATTGATGATGTTGTTAATCAAGAAGTGGAATTAAATAAACCAAAACTCGAAGAAGATGATGATGAATTAATACCAGAGGTAGCCAAGTTATTTATTGAAAATGGACAGGCTTCAATCTCCCTTATCCAGAGACGTTTTCGAGTAGGCTATAATCGTGCTGCCCGGATTATAGATATAATGGAAAAGAAAGGAATTATTGGTGGTTATGAAGGAAGTAAGCCCCGTCAAATCTTGATAACAGTAGATGATTATGAAAGATTATTTGGTAGTTATTAATATTGTATTAAAAATTTATCTTAGGAAGGATAGTAAGTTTTTTTGCAGAAATAGACAATAAGAACGGTAAAGCTGGTAAGGAGGTGGTGAGTTATAATGGGATAGGGGAGATTTTTAAAAATACTCGTATAGAGCGAGGCCTATCAATTGCTGATATTGAAAATGGAACTAAAATCAGGAGTAAATATATTGAAGCTATTGAAGAAGAAAACTTTGAGATTTTACCAGGTGAAGTCTATGTAAAAGGTTTTATAAAATCTTATGCTAAATTTTTAAATATAGAGAATGATGAGGAGATTAAAAAGTATTTAGAAAGCAATCCTATACAAAAAATGGAAACTGTAAAAAATACCATTCCCAAACAAACAATTAAGATTTCCAGGGGATTTAATAAAAAATATATTACGGTAATTTTAGGTATATTGGCTATTGGATTATTATTTGGTGTACAAGCTTTCTATCAAAAATATATTCAAAAACAGTCCAATATTAATAACCAAACTCCCATAGACCACAATATACCTGTAGACCCTATTCAAGAAGAGTTACCTAGGAAAGAAATTAAAGAAACTAAACTGGAGAAAGTTGAATTAACATTAGAAATCATAGATGTTGGCTCCGATAAAGAAGCCTGCTGGGTACAATTTTTTAGTGATGAACAATTAATTTTCGAGGGAACGTTATATCAAGGTGATAAAAAAATAATAGAAGCAAAAGAAAAAATTAAAGTTATTTTAGGTAATGCCGGGGTAGTAAAATTAAGTTTGGGAGAAAAGGAATTGGGTATTCCCGGAAAAGTCGGTCAAGTAGTTGAGAAAGAATTTACTCTCAAAGATTTACAGTAATAAATCCTCTCTATTGAAACTTAAATTATAGAGAGGATTTAGTTTTGACACTAAAATATGGTTGTAATATACTTAGTCTGGATATTATATTAGGTTTAGAAGGGAGTTACTAATATATTGAGAAGTGTGGCACTTATTTCTCTGGGATGTCCTAAAAATCTAGTTGATTCGGAAAATATGTTAGCCTTAATCAAAGATGCCCATTTAGAGATAACAGATAAATTTTCTGAGGCAGAAATAATTATTGTTAATACTTGTGGTTTCATCAATAGTGCAAAAGAGGAGTCAATTAATACAATTCTGGAAATGGCTGAATATAAAAAAATAGGAAACTGTAAAGTTTTGATCGTAGTTGGTTGTTTAGTGCAGAAATACCAAGAAGAATTAATGGTGGAAATTCCTGAAATTGATGCTTTTTTAGGTACTCATAATTACCAGGATATAGTAGAAACTATTTACAGGGTCTTAAATAATGAAAAGGTTGTTCAAGTAAATAAAGAACATACTAATAAATATTTTGAGTTACCTCGTTATGTTTATACTTCTAAACATTACGCATATGTGCGAATTGCTGAAGGTTGTAATAATTGTTGTACATATTGTGCTATTCCGCAAATAAGGGGGCCTTTTCGCAGTAGACCTCAGGAAAATATTGTTGATGAAGTTAAAAACCTTGTAGCTAATGGAGTAAAAGAAGTAATTTTAGTGGCACAAGATACTACCCAATATGGAATAGATATTTATGGAAAATTTAAATTAGTTAGTTTATTGGAAGAACTTAGTAAGATTGCCCATTTAAGATGGATACGCCTTTTATATTGTTATCCTAATTATTTTTCCGATGAATTAATTCAAGTTATTAGAGATGAGCCCAAAATATGCAAATATATAGATCTACCTATCCAACATGCTGATAATACTATTCTTAAAAAGATGGGGCGAAGAATAACTTGGCAAGAGATTAAATCTTTAATAATGAAGTTAAGAAATAATATTCCTAATATAATCATTAGGTCAACCTTTATTGTAGGTTTTCCTGGCGAATCTCGAGAACATTATAATAATCTTCTTAAATTCTTAAAGGATACAAAATTAGACCGGGTTGGAGCATTTACTTATTCTAGGGAGGAAGATACACCAGCTGGTAAAATGCTAAACCAGGTAAGTGAAAATATAAAAAATAAAAGATTAGAAAAACTAATGGAACTCCAGTATAAAATTATATTAGAAAAACATGAACAATATATTGGCCAGGAATTAATTGTACAAGTAGATGGATCAAGTACTGATAATGAAAATTTATGGATTTGTCGTAGCCAGGGAGAAGCTCCGGAAATTGACCCGGTAATTTTAGTTTACTATCCTAAACCTCTGAAACCAGGTGATTTATTATTAGTTAAAATTACCCATTTACATGATTATGATTTAATAGGAGAGATAAACCGTGAACTTACCTAACGCTTTAACAATTATTCGTATAATTCTAGTGCCTGTCTTTATGATCGTTTTACTGGTAAAGATCCCATATGGACAGTTATTTGCTGCGGCCATCTTTATTATAGCCGCTAGTACAGATGGCTTGGATGGTTACATTGCCAGGAAAAGAAAACAAATTACTAATTTTGGGAAAATAATGGATCCCCTGGCTGATAAATTATTAGTTTCAGCTGCTCTTATATCATTGGTTCAGTTGGGAAAAATAGCTGGCTGGGTTGCAGTAATAATAATTGGACGGGAATTTGCAGTTACCGGTTTAAGATCGGTAGCGGCGGCAGAAGGTATTGTAATTTCTGCCAGTAAGTTAGGTAAATATAAAACGGTTTTTCAAATTATTGCAATTGTGGCAATCTTAGTTAACGAATTGATCATTTCCTTGATCGGGTTACCTTTAGGTCAATATTTCTTATATATTGCTGTATTTTTTACAATTTATTCAGGATTAGACTACTTTTTTAAAGCTGGAAAACTATTGAAAGTGGGATTAAAATAAATGAATCATATTATTAAATTTTTAGCTCTTGGTTTTGGTTCCGGTAATCTTAGACCTGCTCCAGGGACATGGGGTTCTTTATTAGCTTTACTAATTGCGATAGTTTGGTCCATACCCCTAGTTTTAATTATTTTAGTAGCAGTAATGGGTATATTTATCTGTCAAAGGGCAGAAAGAATCCTTGAGGAACATGATAGCCCTAGAATTGTTTTTGATGAAATGGTAGGAATGTGGATTTCAGTTTGGCATGTTCCCTTGATGTTTTTTCCCCTAGCTTTTATTTTATTTAGACTTCTGGATATTAAAAAATTCTATCCTATCAATATCTTACAACAAGCTCCAGGAGGCCTAGGTATCATGCTTGATGATTTAGCTGCTGGAATTTTAACCAGAATAATAATTGCTTTAATAATATATTTTATTTAAACACGCTACCTGGCGTGTTTTTTCTTTCCATCCATTTCATAAGGCAAACCAATTCCATCCTTGTTATAATAAAAGACTGAAAGGAGGCAGGATTAAATTGTCTGTTAATGGTAAAAACTTAGTACTAACTCTACTGGTTTCCTTATTTACTTTAGGTCTACTTTTAGGAACTTATTTTTTTTATAAACATTTTTTTGTAAACCAGCCCCTTTCTGTAACTTTGGATAATTCAGAATTGGTTAACAAATACCAGATAATCCAGGACAGAAAAAAACCAGTACTAAAAATAGAATTTAATAAAGTTAATGATTTGGCCTATGAGTTCCAACAGTTTTTATATGAAAGTGGACAGATTTTAACAGAAAAGGAATTAGATCTAGAAATAACAAGTAAACCTAATCATAAAATCCTTAATTTCTATCAGGAAGTACACCCTTCTTTATATGAAGCTTTGGAATTAGGAAATTATTCAGAACTTCAGGAAAAAATAAAGGAAATAAATGAAACAAATCCATTAACAAAAGCAGATTTATCAATAACTAAAGATTATGTTTACTTGCAATTGGAAGATAAAGAATACTATTTATATACTATTTTTAATAGACATGAAAATAGTTTTCCCAAGATAACTAATATTATGGGAAGTGATTTTGAATGAAATTAGAAATTATTTCAGGAATAGTATTAGGGTTTTTTGTTTTTTTGTTTTATCTAGGATATGATATTACACCTTTAATAATACTAGGTATTTTAGGTTTGATATTTTATTTAATGTTACAAAAAAAGGGATTAGTAAAAACAAATAATTTTCAAGAAGTATCTTCTACCAACAAATTTCACTTTGAAAGTATTGGTGGACAGGATATTGCCAAACAAGAATTAAAAGAAGCATTAGAGTTTTTAATAAAATCTGAGGAAATAAGTTTAAGGGGCATAAGGCCCTTAAAGGGTATTTTATTGACAGGGCCTCCGGGTACAGGTAAGACACTACTAGCCAAAGCGGCAGCCAATTATTCAGACGCTGTGTTCTTATCAACTTCAGGTTCTGAGTTTATAGAAATGTATGCTGGGGTAGGAGCCCAAAGGGTAAGAAAAATATTCCAATCTGCCCGTGAAAAAGCTAGGAAAAATAATAAAAACAGGGCAATTATTTTTATAGATGAGATAGATGTATTAGGCGCTCAAAGAGGTAGTCATGCCAGTCATATGGAGTACGACCAGACTTTGAACCAATTTTTAGTAGAAATGGACGGGTTAAATAGTAATTCAGATGTAAATATTTTAGTTATAGGTGCTACCAACAGACCGGATTTATTAGATCCTGCTTTACTAAGACCAGGTCGTTTTGACCGGCAGGTTAAGGTTGATGTGCCAACACTTGATGGTAGATTGGAAATATTAAAACTTCATACGAAAAATAAAAAGCTTGCTGGGGAGGTTGATTTGTTGGAGATTGCAAAAGAAACCTACGGTTTCTCAGGTGCCCATTTAGAAAATGTCGCCAATGAAGCAGCAATTTTAGCTATGCGGGATAAATCTCCAGAGATTAAGCAGGTTCACCTCAAAGAAGCTGTTGATAAAGTTATTCTTGGTGAGAAATTGGGGGATAAAGCCAATCCTAAAGTACTGAATAGAGTAGCTATTCACGAGGCCGGCCACGCTTTAATTAGTGAGTTGGTTAAACCAAATTCAGTATCCCAAGTTACCGTTACTTCCAGAGGAAATGCCCTGGGTTATGTACGACAAAGTCAAGAAGAAGATCAAAAACTTTATACTGAACAGGAATTAAGAAACCAAATTAAAGTATGCTTGGCAGGTGCAATAGCAGAAGAAATTCATTTAGGTGATAAAAGTACAGGAGCAGGTAATGATTTTAAACAGGCTGTTAAGATAGCTAAAACAATTATTAATTCGGGATTATCTTCTCTGGGGGTAATTTCCATCGAAGATTTACCTCCGATAAAAGTTAACCAGGTAGTTAAAGACATTATAAAGGATGAAGAAATAGTAGTAAAAAATTTAATGATTGATAATATTGCTGTTTTAAAAGAAATTGTTAATCTTCTTAAAGAGAAAGAGAAAATATCAGGTGAGGTCATAAGGAAAATTATTAATGAAAAAGCAGCCTAACAGGGCTGCTTTTTCATTAATTAGGCCAAAGATAAAGACAGAGTCTAGTCATACCCGATAAGTAGTCTCACTAATAAATTATTTACTAAACAATGGACATAGTCGGATTTTTTCAGATATGTTAATATTTAAGTAGAAAATTTCATCTATTAGTAACTATGCCATTGGTAACAAATAACTATTAAGTGGGTGATAAAATTTGCAGTCCGAAATTATTAGTGTAGGAACAGAACTATTACTAGGAGATATTTTGGATACTAACTCCAATTATTTAGCTAAAGAACTGGCCAGGTTGGGGATAGATGTATTCTACCTTTCTTCAGTAGGAGATAACCTGACTAGGATACAGGATGCTATTAGAATAGCTGCATCTAGATCAGATCTTATTATTCTTACCGGAGGATTGGGTCCTACCGATGATGATTTAACCAAGCAAGCTTTAAGTAATGTTTTAGGGCTTCCTCTTTATGAGGAGGCCAAGGAAGTAGCTAGATTGAATAATTTTTTCAAAAAAAGGGGGGTAAAAATGTCTTTAAATAATCTCCGGCAGGCTTTAATCCCCCAAGGAGCAATAATTTTAGAAAATGCCATTGGTACAGCAAGTGGAATTATAGTAAATAAGGATGAAAAATACTTTATTTTACTTCCGGGACCGCCTTCAGAAATGAAGCATGTTTTTGAAAAGCAGGTTAAACCTTGGTTAAAAGCAAATATATCAACCAGTAGAGATTATCTTCATTCCCATACTTTAAAATTTATTGGTATTTCAGAATCAAGGTTGAATTTTGAAATAGAAGATATTTTGAATAATAATGCTAATCCAACTGTAGCCTTATTAGCCAAAAATGGTGAAATTCACTGTCGTCTAACGGCCAAGGTTAAATCACAATGGGAATTTGAAATGCTTATTGACCCTGTAAAAAAAGAGATATTAGAGAGGGTCGGTCAATATTATTATGGAGATGATGATATTAGCTTGGAACAAATTATTGGAAAAATGCTTACTGAAAAAAACTTGACCCTGGTTACTGCAGAATCATGTACAGGAGGTATGATTGCTCAAAGGATAACCAGTATCCCGGGTAGTTCAGAATATTTTTTAGGTAGTATAGTTGCTTATGCTAACAGTGTTAAAGAAAACATACTGAACGTACCTAGAGAAATTTTAAGTAATTACGGTGCAGTTAGCAAAGAAACAGCATTGGCTATGGCCGAAGAAGTAAAAAAAGTACTTAAATCAGACCTGGGTCTGGCCATTACGGGAATTGCTGGTCCTGGTGGAGGAACAGAAGAAAAGCCGGTAGGCCTGATATATATTGCCCTGGTTGGGTACAATATAAATGTTTGTAAAAAATATATTTTTACCGGCACGAGAAATGATATCAGGTGGCGTTCTTCTACCTGGGCATTAAATTTATTAAGAAGGAGTATAGAAGAACTTTGAGATACTGGTTTGGGATAATATTACTTTCCACAATAGGTACATTGTTATTCATAAGTTTATTTGGGAATATGAACTTTAATTTCGAAGCCTTGGAATTTCAAATTGGTATACAAATTTTTGATCACGGCTTTACTGATATAAAAATACCTCCTATTGGAAGTATTAGAGCTAAAACCCATATTGCTCCTTTAAAATTTACTGTTAGTTTACAAAATATTGATTTAAAATTATTACAGGGTTTACTGGAAACTACTCCAGACAAACAAAAACTTTTAAAAGACTTTGAAAATAAAATTTTTAAAGTAGGAAAAATTTTTTTAATAAGATTGTTTTTTCTAGCTATAACGGGTGGAATAGCAGGAAGCTTACTATATGAAAGGAAGAAAATAAAGCCTCTACTTTGTGGTATTCTGGTAGGGGTTTTCATTTATACAGTATTAATATTAGGAAGCATAGCAACCTTTGATGTAAACGCTTTTAAAAATCCCGAATATCAAGGTGCTCTCGAAGCTGCTCCCTGGATGATAGGGATGGCTGAACAAGCATTTGTTAAATTAGATACTTTAAGTCAGCAGTTGGAATTAATGGCTAAAAATTTTTATGTTTTGTTTGAAAAAATTAATTCTCTACAAACCTTAAGTAGTTCAGAGGGGACATTAAAAGTATTACATGTTTCCGATTTTCATAATAATCGTGCTGCATTAAAGTTTGTTACCCAAGTTGTGAAAAGTTTTAATGTGGATTTTGTTATCGATTCAGGAGATTTTACAGATTATGCCACACCTATCGAAGCCCAGCTGCTAGAATATCTTAAAGAAATGCCTGTTCCTTATGTGTTTATAGCAGGAAATCATGATGCACCATCTATTATAAAAAAATTACAACAGTTTCCCCAGGTCAAAGTGATAAATGAAGGAGTAGTAAATATAAAAAACTTAAGAATTCTTGGATTACATGATCCGGCTTCATTAACAAATGAAGTAATTCCACCGGATCCGGAACTGGTAAGTATATATCAAAATAAATTATTAGATTTGTGGGCAAAGAATAAGGAAAATCCACCTGATATAGTTGCCATTCACAACTACCGCATTGGTAAGATTCTTGTTAATAAGGCTTCTTTAATACTTCATGGTCATGACCATGAATTTAAAATTTATCAAGACGGAGAAACTTTAATAGTTGATGCTGGCACCGCCGGTGCTGCAGGAATTAGAGGATTACAAGCTACTAAAGAAATTCCTTATACAGTTGCTTTACTTCATTTTCAAAAAAATGATAATAAGTATAAACTCTCAGCCATTGATTCTATTAAAGTATTTAATTTACAAAGCGGATTTATCTTGGAAAGAAAAGTTATACCGTAAAGGTGCAGAGTTCATAATTTTTTCATAGTTAATATTAATTGTCCGATAATATCTATTATTTGTCATTGATATTTTGGGAGGTGAGCTGATGCGGTGTTTTCTAGCCTTACCATTAGAAATGCAAGTTAAAAACTATATTTATAATTTACAATTAGATCTAAAGAAATCCCTAGCCTTTAATGCTAAATGGGTTAAAAAAGAAAATTTACATTTAACAGTTAAATTTTTAGGAGAGATAGAAAAATTTCATTTATCTATAATAGAAGAAGTACTAAAACCGTTTATAGCCACAATTCCTAAACTACAATTTCAGACTGGTAATTTAGGTGTTTTTCCTAATTATAAAAATCCTCGAATAATTTGGTTGGGGTTAGAAGGAAAAACCGAAGCTTTGCTTAATTTATACAATAAATGTGATGAAATTTCAAAAGCTTTAGGTTTACCAGAATCAAATACGTTATTTCAACCTCATATTACACTTGCCAGGATTAAAAATATTAAATATTTTGACTACAATTTTTCACAAATAAATGACAATGATTCCCAGGAAATTGTTTTTGATAAATTAGTTTTGTATGAAAGTATTTTAACTCCACGGGGACCTATCTATACTGAATTGCAAAAATTTCCTTTTAATTGTTGACAAAACATTATAAATATAATTATAATAAAACGAACAAACGTTTGGGATTTGAGGAGGAAAATTAATGTCTGATAAACGGAAAGCCTTAGAAATAGCCTTAAATCAAATTGAAAAGCAATTTGGCAAAGGCTCAATTATGAAATTGGGAGAACAAGCTAAACTAAATGTGGAAGTAATTCCAACTGGTTCCCTGGCTTTAGATGCAGCTTTAGGTGTTGGGGGGGTACCCAGGGGGCGGGTAATAGAGATTTTTGGGCCGGAATCGTCAGGTAAAACTACCGTTGCTCTTCATATAATTGCCGAAGCGCAAAAAGCAGGTGGTGCCGCCGCCTTTGTTGATGCTGAACACGCTTTGGATCCTGTTTATGCTAAAAATTTAGGTGTAGATATTGATAATTTATTAGTATCCCAACCAGATACCGGTGAACAAGCTTTAGAAATTGCTGAAGCATTAGTTAGAAGTGGAGCTTTAGATGTTATTGTTATTGACTCCGTTGCTGCTCTAGTCCCAAGGGCGGAAATTGAAGGTGAAATGGGGGATGCCCATGTTGGTTTGCAAGCCCGTTTAATGTCCCAGGCTTTGCGCAAATTGACGGGCTCAATTAGTAAATCACGAACTACAGCAATATTTATAAATCAAATTAGAGAAAAAGTAGGAGTTATGTTTGGTAATCCAGAAACAACTCCTGGTGGTAGAGCATTAAAATTTTACGCTTCAATACGCATGGAGGTAAGACGAGTCGATTCTTTAAAACAAGGTGTAGATATGGTTGGTAATAGAACCAGGGTTAAAATTGTAAAAAATAAAGTTGCTCCTCCTTTTAAACAAGCTGATTTTGATATAATGTACGGACAAGGTATTTCTCGGGAAGGAAGTATTTTGGATTTAGGAACTGATTTAGATGTTATTAAAAAAAGTGGTGCCTGGTATTCATACGGTGATGAGCGCTTAGGTCAAGGAAGGGAAAATGCTAAAGAATTTTTAAAAGAAAATTCCGATTTATGTAAAGCTATTGAACTAAAAATAAAACAGATTTTAAATATCCCTGTTAATCAAGAGGAAGTATCTAAAGAAAATGACCTTGGAAAAAGCTAAAAATCAAGCTTTAAAATATTTATCTTATCGCCCCCGTACAGTATGGGAAGTTAGAATATATTTAGAAAAAAAGAAATATGATTGGGAAATAATCAACCAAGCTATTGATTATTTAAAACAATTATCCTACTTGGATGATGAACAATTTTGTAGGTTATGGATTGAAAGTCGGATTAGGCTCAAACCTATGGGTAAAAAGCGCCTTTATGCTGAACTGGTGCAGAAAGGGATTTCTCCGGATTTAATTGAACAGTCTTTAATTGAAAATATAAATGATGAGCTAGAACTGAGTCTAGCCAGAGATTTGGCTGTAAATAAATTGATAAAAATTTATGAGAACAAGGAAAAAATCATTAATTTTCTCTACCGGAGAGGTTTTGCCCCTGAGTTAATTTTTAAAGTAGTAGAAGAAATATTTTCTTGACAAATTCCAGTTACTACCACTATATTCTTGACATAATTCATAATAAACATTAAAATAAAATCCGAGGAAAACTGTTTATAGAAATTACCCTATTAATTGCGGGTTTTTATATATTTTTGATATATATAAAAGTTTATATATACCTTTAGTTTGATTTGAAAAAATCAATAACCCATTTTTGGGAAGGGATTTGTATATACCGTACCCGTTAGGATAATAGTGTAGTTTCTATAAAACCGAGTTTTTACTCGGTTTTTATTATTG
>JASKKI010000002.1 GCA_030154225.1 Clostridia bacterium
ACACCAATTTCCGGATGAGAAACAGAAATAGCTTTACCTTTAATGTTAAATAACTGGGAAATCCGTAATTCCGCATCTTTAATTGATAAGTTTCTAAAAAGGTATTTTAAAAAATACTCAAAACCTATATACTTTAATAATTTTAACGGGCTTTTTCTTAATTGAACTAGTTCTTCAGCATAATAAGCACAAGGCTTAATAATCGAGGGTTTAATAAGAAAAATATTCCCACCAGTGAAAACACCTTCTTTTAATCTAACATACGTTCTCTTTACTCCTGGAAATTTAGCCTGGTTTACTGACTTGGAAACTATGGGATAAATTATATCCGCTTCTTCGTTAATACATTCTTCGATAAAGTTGTCGATTATTTGTCCTGTAATTAAAGGTATGTCCGAGGTAACCACTAGAACTCTTGAATTGAGATCATTTCCAATGAAATCCATAGCATTTAACAAGCTTTGAATAATTGTTTCTTCACTTTCTACAATCTTTAAGTCCTTTATCTTTTTCTGAAATATTCTTTCTAAACTTAGTTTTGGTCCTACCACAATTATTTTTTCTATTTTTTGCGAAACTAATAATGCTTCTACAACATACTCCACCATAAACTTATTTCCAATTTTTATAAGTGCCTCATTAGGAGCAGAACTACAGTCTTTTAAACGGCCATTATTTGGGCTACCAGCTAATACTATTGCTCTAGTCAAAACAAGGACCCCTTTCTACAATTACTCTTCTTTATAGTATAACCCTTGTTTCTCTAAAGATAACATCATAGCATGTTCTGCGTTTTCAATATGTTCACGGGCCAACTGTTCGGCAAGTTTTCCGTTTCTTTCAGCCAGAGCTTCAACAATTTTTTTATGTTCCTCTAAAGCCGTTTTACTTCTACCGGGGCGGGCCAATGAAGCTGAACGAAAACGGTGCAACTGTTCCTGTAGATGATTTACAAAGTGTATTAACCGCTCATTACGAGCTGCCTTATATAAAAGATCATGAAAGCTTGTATCTATTTCTACAATTGACCTTAGATTATTGGCTTCTGTTTCTTCAGCTTCTTTAACCAACTGTCTTTCCATTTCTTCCAATTCTTCCTCAGTTATTCGTTCCGCAGCCAGACTAGCCGCTAAAGCTTCCAAAGCTGCCCTGACCTCAAAAACTTCGTGAATATCTTTCATGGAAATACCTGCTACATATGCACCTCTCCTAGGGACCATTACTACAAACCCTTCCAGCTCTAATTTTCTTATTGCTTCTCTGACCGGAGTTCTACTAACTCCCATTTCTTCTGCCAGTTGTATTTCCATTAATCTTTCACCTGGTCGTAATACCTGATTAATAATAGCATCCCTTAAAGTTTCAAATACAATTTCTCGCAGTGGTTTATATCCATCTAGTTTCACCGGGATCAATCTTCTGCCTGTGCTCATAACAATTTCACCCTTTCATTTATTTCTTGTTTACTTAAAGTATGGGCAATATATACTTGATTATAGTACTTTTTTGCTTGCCGGGTAAAATTTAAAGCCTCTTCCCTGCTTTTAAATAAGGCAAAAACTGTTGGACCACTTCCCGACATCAAAACATGATTTGCTCCTAATAATTGTAAACTCTCCTTTAATTTCTTAACCTCTGGGTAGAGTTTAAAGGTACTTTGTTCCAGGATATTGTTTAGATTATTAATAACATAATTTACATCTTTGATATTCAAAGCTTTAATATATTCGGAAATATGGGGGTGTTTGACTATTTCTTTTAAATTAAGGTTTCTATAAACATCTGCTGTTTGCACCCCAAATTCCGGTTTAACCAACACTACCCAAAGCAAAGGACATTCACTTATTTCTTTTATTAACTCACCACGCCCCCAGGCCAAAACGGTAGGCCCCGAAATACAAAAGGGTACATCAGATCCCAATTGTCCTGAAATAGTAAGCATTTCTTCCATATCCATGTTCAAGGTAAAAAGTTCATTTAGCCCTAAAATTACCGCAGCTGCATTACTACTACCTCCGGCTAACCCGGCTGCAATAGGTATCTTTTTGTCAATATATATTTCCACACCCGGTATGACCGAATATTTATTAACTAATAACTGCGCAGCCTTATAAGCCAAGTTTTTTTCGCCATTAGGAACTAAAGGATGATTAGTAACAACCTTAATTCCCTTTCCCGGTTTAATAATAACTTCATCGTGTAAGCTAATGGCCTGCATTATCATTTCTACTTCGTGATAACCATCTTCTCTTTTTTTTAATACATCTAAAACCAGATTTATCTTGGCAAAGGCTTTGACAAATATTTGTTGCATATTAAGTCCTCTTTCAAATGTTATATAATAGAAATATTTACTTTTCATATATTATATTATAATTTTATAGATTATCACAAATTTTTTTGAGTAAATAATTAATAAGAACTATCCATAACCCATAACTTTCTACATAAATAACAAACTCGGTGCTAAGACACCGAGTTTAAATAACTTATTTAGATTTTTCCAGAGCTAACTTCATACTAGTAGATTTTTTCTCCTTTTCGGCAGCTTCTTCACTTTCCATACCAATAAAACGAGGTACTATAATATTAATTACTGCATTTAGTGTCACGCCAACTATAGCAGCTAAACTTAGCCCTGATAAGCTGGCATGTTTAGTTAGAGTAATAACTGCAGGGTTTGCGTCCCCTTTAATAGAAACTATACCAATTATTAAAATTGAAAATACCACAATGCTATTGCGTAAATCTGATAAGTCAGGTTTATTTTCAACCAGAGTACGAACACCAATACTAGCAATCATACCAAACAAGACAAAGCTTACTCCACCCATAACTGCCACTGGAATAGTTTGTATTAAAGCCCCGAACTTACCAATAAAACTTAATAGAATTGCAATTACAGCTGCTCCTCGCAAAATGGTCGGATTATAATTTTTAGTTACCGCCAATACTCCCGTATTCTCACCATAGGTTGTATTAGCAGGGGCTCCGATTAAACCTGCAAAAGCAGTAGCTAATCCGTCACCCATAAGTGTACGGTGGAGGCCAGGTGATTTAAAAAAGTCCTTTCCAACAACCGCTCCATTTGTTGTAATATCTCCAATATGTTCAATCATTGTAACAAGGGCAATAGGTACAATCACTTTCATTGCATCCAGAGAAAATTTGGGAAGGATCATCATTTGGGTAAAATCTCTAAAACTATAAATTATTGGAGCCTTAACTACAGGAGTAAAATCAACAATTCCCATAATTATTGATGCGATATAGCCTATAGCAATTCCTATAATTATCGGAATCATACGTATAAAACCCTTAGCTAGTATGCCTGTTAAAGCTATAGCAATGATAGTAATAATAGCAATAGTCCAATTGGCAGATGCCATGTCAACTGCAACAGGGGCTAAAATAAGTCCAATTACAATGATAATAGGTCCGGTAACAATTGATGGAAATATTTTTTTAACTATGTCTGCACCTATAAAATATACTATGACAGACATTAATAAGTAAACTGCTCCCACAGCGATGAAAGAACCGGTCGCATAAGAAAGTCCAAAATTTTCTTTAACCGCCAAGATTCCAGCAATAAAGGCAAAGGATGAACCTAAAAACACAGGAACTTTACCACCGGTTATAAAGTGAAATAATAGTGTTCCTACCCCTGCCCCTAACAAAGCAATGGAAGGATTTAATCCGGTAATAAATGGTACTAATACTGTAGCGCCAAACATAGCTAAGACATGTTGGAAAGATAAAATACCTGCGGACAAAAAGTTTTGCTGCTTTTGCATTAAAATCTCCTCCTCTTTTTGACCACATAAAAAACCTCCTTACCGTGAGTAATAGCACAATAAGGAGGTATTATTATTTTTTTAAATACCTACCCTCAGCGCCTTACTGGCCTCACGGGACCAATTTAAAGGTAGAAGGCTTTTTATGTGTTTTTTATCATATGAATTATAACTTCTAATTAACAAAAAGTCAATATAAAACGGGCTATACGTTTCCGTCGACATTCAGGCCGTTTTCTTATGAGCCTTAGATATTTCTGATATAATATTTAAACAAACGAAATGACATACTTCTTGAATAAAGAATACATCTGTAACACAACCTGAACTGGTATTTAAGTATGTGGAATGTTTATTTCTTACCCAATTGCCGATTTCTCTGGGGTTAATAACAGCATGGGGATATTCTAAGTGGCTACCTTATGCTTTTTACTTAAAGTTTTACTGCAGTAAACTTTTAATTGATTGCACAAGTTTTAGACTGGCTGTGTTAATGTTTTCCAGAGTTTTAGTTATAGTATTCATAGCTTCTTTCTCTTCTAAAGCAGATACAGCGATTTTATTAATACTTTCTCTATTTGCCAAAAGTTCATCGGTCAATACCTGTAAGGAAGGTCCGATATTTCCTACAACATTATATATTTCTTCCATTAGTGTTCGAATCGTATCAACAGATTTTCGGCTTTCTTCTGCTAACTTTCGAACTTCTTGAGCAACTACCGCGAAACCCCGCCCCTGTTCTCCTGCCCGGGCAGCCTCTATAGCGGCATTTAAAGCTAATAAATTTGTTTGTCCGGAAATATGCTTGATAGTTTCAACAAAAGAATTAATCTTAGCAGTGGCTTCTCTAAGGGCATGGGAAGATGTTAAAATTTCATTAACCTTTTCCGCTTCAGCATCCATTTTAGTACTAATACTTATTATAGTCCCGGAAGTAATTTCAATAGAAGCAGAAACTTGTTGGGTTATAGCTACAATACTACTTATTTCTTCATTTAAATTATTACATACATTAGAAACCTGACGGGAAATTTTTCGATAATTATATAAAGTGATGTATTCCATTATTTCTTTTGTAGAATCAAAAGTAGGGACACGGTAGGCTGGAATTATTACAACATCCGCTCTTAAATAATTTTTATATTTACTTAGTTCCCCTTTATTACCGACGATAGTATTAGCTCCAGCTATATATTTAGCAGTCTTTAAAGCAGTAACAACTTCTTCCTTAGATATCTCCGCAAAAGGAATTATATTAAATTTTATATGGTCTATACCCTGCTCTAGGCAATATTCTTTAATCTTGTTACCTTGAGCAAAGTTATTATTAAATATGATTACTTCTTCATGAGCAGGTATTCGAGCCATACGAACAAAAAACTTTGAATTTGGAACCAATTCCAGGCTTACTATTTTTTCCCGTGGAACTTTTTGTGCCGTTTGTTCTATTCTTGTAGGTAAGGCAATATATAAGTCCGCTTCTAATTGGGAAGAAAGTTTATCTATACTAATAGATTTCACACTAATATTTTTAGCGAATACTTCATTTACTACTGTTAACAATTCGTCAGCTACCGTTTGACTGCTTCCCACCGTTATAGCTTTAATAACCTCCGACATTCCCGCCACTCCTTTTTATTTCTTGGTTTGTGAAATTTTTATCTTGATTTATATTTCGACTTTTTCTAAAAAATACCTGCAAAAATTAACAAAATTACTTGATGGGCGGCTTGGGTTTAACATATAAAAAAGGTACCCGAATGGTACCTACTGGAATAATTTATAATATCTTAGAGAGAAATTCTCTGGTTCGCGGGTGTTTTGGATTTGTGAAAATTTGAGAAGGAATCCCTTCTTCCATTATTTTACCCTCATCCATAAAAATAACCCTATCAGCCACTTCCTTAGCAAAACCCATCTCATGGGTAACAACTACCATGGTCATACCTTCTTTGGCCAGATCTTTCATTACCGCCAGTACTTCACCAACTAACTCCGGATCTAAAGCAGAAGTAGGTTCATCAAAAAGCATAATTTTAGGTTCCATGGCTAGAGCTCTGGCAATAGCCACCCTCTGCTGCTGACCACCAGAGAGATGAGCCGGATAAGAGTTGGCTTTATCAGATAAACCTACCTTTTCTAATAATTTTAAAGCCCGTTCAGCAGCTTCTTGTTTGCTAATTTTCCTAACCAATACCGGAGCTTCGATAAGATTTTCTAAAACAGTCATATGGGGAAAAAGGTTGAATCTCTGAAACACCATGCCAATATCGGCTCGCATTTTATATACTTCCCGGGCAGGAGCCTCAAGCAATCTACCATTGATTTCTCTTAGCCCTATAAGCTTGCCATCAATATAAATTCGGCCACAATTAATTTTTTCCAAATAATTCATACATCTTAATAAAGTACTTTTTCCAGAACCACTAGGACCAATGACCACAACTACTTCACCCGGGGCAACTGTCAGATTTACACCTTTTAGTACTTCCAGAGTGCCAAAACTTTTATTGACATTTTCTACTTTAATCATTTGCTACGCCCCTTATTATTCAGATTGTGCCAGTTTATTTTCCAATTTTCCAAAGATTACGGTAAAAAAGGTGGTTAACATCAAGTAAATTAATCCTGCTGTAATGAACATTTCGAATGGTTTAAAATGAGATGCGGCATATATTTGTGCCGTTCTCAAAAGCTCAACCATTGTAATAGTCGATACTAAAGCAGTATCCTTTAAAAGGGTAATAAACTCATTGCCCATAGGTGGAATTAAACGCCTATATGTCTGGGGGATAATAATCTTGCGCATTGCTTGGGAATAGCTCATTCCCAATGAAAGAGCCGCTTCCATTTGGCCTTTATCAACAGACTGAATACCGGCCCTGATGATTTCAGCAATATAAGCTCCACCACATAAACTAATACCTATTACGGCTGAAACAAAGGGCTCAAAATTAATTCCTGTAGCTACTGGTAGGGCATAATGAATAATAAATAATTGTACTAAAAGGGGTATACCCCGGAAAACCCATGTATAGAGTCCGCCGAGGTAGTTTAATACAGGATTTTTTATTATTTTTAAAAAGGCAATTATTAATCCTACGATAGTTCCGAATGTTATAGCAAAAGCTGTCAAGGTGACAGTCATGCCTGCACCTTTTATCAGTAGGGGTAGCATTTTGATGGTAAATGCCCAGTCCCAAACAATGCCAAAACTAGTTATCACGTCTAATCTCCCCCTAAAAATTCTAGCAAATATTATTTTCTAAGTCCTTCTGTAATATCATAACCTGTCCATTTTTTGGATATTTTTGTTAAAGTTCCATCTTCTAACATTGATTGAATAGCTTCATCTAATTTTGCTTTTAATTCCTTATCTTCCTTGCGAACAGCTATACCAATGGTAGCACCTTTATCTGCTCCAACATCTTTACCTACTTTTTTGTATTTACCGGTTTTAATCCATTCATTAGCCGTAAATCCATCAATAACAACTGCTTCTATTCGACCATTGTCCAAATCAATAAAAGCCTGTGGAAACTTGTCATAAAGTTTCATATTTTTATCAGTAAACCCAGCTTCCCGGCATTCTTTTTCCCCGGTACTACCTAGTTGAGTACCAATGACCTTATCTTTTAAATCTTCCAATGTTTCTATTTTATCATTATTTTCTGTTTTAACCAAGATCACTTGAGCTGCAATACCATAAGGTCCTGCAAAATTAACAACCTCTTGCCTTTCAGGCCACATATTCATTCCTGAAATAATTACATCAAATTTTTTAGATAACAATGAGGCCACTACAGTACTCCATTCTGTAGGCTGCCATACTATTTCCACACCAATACGTTTACTGATCTCTTTAGCCATATCAATATCAAAACCAACCAGTTCACCTTTATCATTTCTAAAGCCCATGGGTGGATAAGCATCATCTAAACCAGCTACTATTTTACCTGCCTTTTTAACTCTTTCCCAGGAGCCATCTCCTTCTTTCTTTTCTTCCTGTTTTGGTTCTTCTTTGGGCAGTTCTTTTTTTCCTTCTTCTTTTTTAGCACATCCGGTTATAACCAGTGCTAGTCCTAATAGTAACACTAAAATCCATAAAATACTTTTCTTTTTCATCCTTTTTAACCCCCACATGTTATGTTTTTTATTATGTCATTATTTTAACTTGTTAAAGTATTATAGTCAATATTTTTTAAAAAGAAATAAATTATTTACTTTTCTAACCAGAATAAAAATTCTTATTTCCAAACACACTAACTATAGGAGGTGCTTTTATGGAAACCAATAAAAATTGGCGAAATAAAAGTAGTTTAAGGGAAAAATACGGGTTAATAAATTTACTGGGTAAAACTCCTTTGGAAGTTGCCGACCCTATTGCCTATAATCATTACTTTCCTAAAAATTCATCCTCCGATAAAAGTCCCGAGCAAAAAGAATAGCTCGGGACTTTACATAATAACTAAAAATATGTTATATTTTAGTTGCATATTTAGATGATTATCTAAATATCTAAAAAGGGGAGATGAACTTTTGCCACACCAAAATAATGTTTTTAAAGCTTTATCTGACGTAAATCGCAGGAAAATCTTACAGTTATTAAAAGAAAGAGACATGACTGCTGGAGAAATTGCTGATTATTTTGACATATCAAAACCTAGTATCAGTCATCATCTCAATTTACTAAAACAAGCCCAGTTAGTTTTAGATGAAAGACAAGGACAAAATATTTATTATTCATTGAATACTACTGTATTTCAGGAGTTATTAAGTTTTTTTTTAAACCTAATTGATAAAGAGGAGGCTAAATCTAATGAATGACTTTTTAAAAAGAGAATGGCCATTTTTAATATTTCTTGTCATTCCATTAATAATAGCCTTTTTAGTATATCCCTATATGCCTGAACAAGTTCCTACCCATTGGAATACAAATGGTGAGATTGATAGATACAGCTCTAAAGAATTTGGCACTTTCTTTTTACCACTATTGAATATTGGTTTATACATATTATTTATCCTTTTACCCCAGTTAGATCCCAAACGGGCTAATTATCAAAAATTTGCTAGTTCATATATTTTTCTGCGATACACAATTCATATTTTTTTCATTTTATTATTTGCCTTAATTATTTTAACTTCATTGGGCTATTCCATAGATATAGGATTATGGATTTCTTTAGGTGTTGCAATTTTATTTATCCTTTTAGGGAATATTATGAGTAGAGTTCGGCATAACTACTTTGTGGGCTTTAAATTCCCATGGACGTTAGCTAACGAGGATGTTTGGCGAAAAACCCACATGCTAGGTTCTAAACTTATGGTTGTTGGTGGAGTCTTTGCTTTAATAGGTATCTTTTTTACTGAAAATAACATGAGATTTATTATTTTAATGACCGGTATTTTTTTGCCAATGGTTGTTACGTTAATATACTCCTATTTAATTTTTAAAAAATTAAATAATTAAATCTACCCTATAATTATTCGCTCGTCGGGATATTTAATCTGCAATTTTTTATTTTTATTTTGTCCCAATGCAAATGCTAAAGTTAATGGTCCTACCCGACCGCTAAACATGGTTAAAATTATTGCAATTTTACCTATTAAAGATAATTGGCTGGTAATTCCCATAGAAAGTCCTACTGTACCAAAGGCCGATACTGCTTCAAAAAGTAAAGTCATAAAGTCAGCATTTTCACTAATTGTTAATATTGATGTAGTCAATAGTACTAGTAATAAAGCAAGAAACGAAATAGCAATAGCTTTTTGAATGACATCTTGAGGTAATGTACGTTCCCGTAATGTTATGTGCGCTTTACCCTTAAAAGTACTAATAACAGATAATACTATCGACAGAAAGGTAGTTGTTTTTATCCCTCCTCCGGTGGAACCTGGGGAAGCGCCTATAAACATAAGAATGATTATAAATAATTGGGATGTAACCCTCATGTCGGAAATATTAATAGTATTAAACCCTGCAGTACGGGGAGTTACTGATTGAAAAAGTGCAGCTAAAAATTTTGATAAAGGGTCTAAATTTCCTAAAGTATTAACGTTACCCATTTCCAGTAAGAATATGCCAATTGTTCCTACAATAATTAATAGTGCAGAAACAACCAATACTACTTTGGAATGAAAAGATAGTTTTCGACCACGGTTTACATATAAATCAGATAAAACAACAAAACCAATTCCGCCGGAAATAATCAAAAACATTACCGTAATATTGGTAATTATATCTCCTGTATAAGCTGTAAGACTGGAAAAATTACCAAACAAGTCAAATCCCGCATTATTAAATGCTGAAACGGCATGAAATATTCCAAAATATATAGCTTTTTTCCACCCCAAATCAACTGACCAGTTTAGTGCAAGGATAAATGCACCTAAAGCTTCTATTGTAAAAGACAACTGGATAATGTACTTAGTTAACCGGACAATGCCTTCAATAGAGACCTGATTAAGGGCTTCTTGTAATAATAGCCTCTCTTTTAAAGTAATCTTCCTTCCTAAAATGATCGCAAAAAGGGTGGCAAAGGTCATAAATCCTAACCCGCCAATTTGGATTAAAAGCATTATAACTATCTGACCAAAAACCGAAAATGTTGTACCTGTATCAACAACTACCAAGCCTGTTACACAAACGGCTGACGTTGCTGTAAAAAGTGCATCCAGAAAAGATAATCCTTTTCCATCAATAGTTGCTTGAGGCAGAGTAAGAAGTATAGCCCCAATTAATATAATACCGGCAAATCCTAAAACTAAAACCCTAGCAGGAGTAAATGTATTAAATCTTTTATTTTTTGCAGATGAATTTTTTGATGATTTATCACTGATAATTAATGGCTTCATAATATCTACCCTCATTTAAGCTAATTATAATTGCATTTAAATTAATGATATTAATAAATCAGATTTTATCAAAACTTGAGGAAAAAATAAACATAAGAAAAACCGACTTCGTCGGTCTTTGGAGAACCTATAGTAGCTACAGTGCTACCGTGCTACAGAAATAAAAGATTAAGATTGAGGTTCGGACCAAAAGTTATACTTTGCTTTAAAGTAAAAAAAGTGTGACCTATCCATCACACTTTTTTTACTAGCCACTAAACAAATATAACCCGTTTTTTATTCTTTTGTCGTAGCTGCTTCTTTTTCACCTTCGGTACCGTCTTTTTCCAGCGGTAAACCAACAGCCCGCATTTTATCTCTAAATTCATCTTCGTATTCTTCATAGGTGTGAACTTTTACCGGATAATTCCAAGGATTAATATGCCTTACTGCACGGTTATTATTAGCCATATTTCTAGTAGGACTCAAGAAAATTCCTCCCATGTGCATTAGCTTACTAAATGGGAAATAGGAAATAAGCACACAAACCAGGAACAAATGGATATAAAAGAGTATACTAATTCCTTCGGGAACAGTGGGATTAAAAGTGAATAATCCCAAAGCCAGTTCCTTAACAGCAACAACATCAACCCTTGTAAAATATCTCATCAATATACCGGTAAGAGCTATACCCATAATCACAAATAAGGGGAAATAATCAGCAGCTAAGGATACGTAACGAACTTGGGGAATAAACACCCTTCTTATAAATAGATAAGTTATAGCCACTAAAAGCAATACACCGGTTAGGTAGACATTCTGTAAATCAACTAAGAAAAAACCATCCAGTTTTTCGATTAACCGTACAAAAGCAGGTACCGGCTCTAGAAAAAATCTAAAGTGTCTGATTACTACAATCAAAAAGGACCAGTGAAAAATTAAACCTCCTAACCACAGCCATTTTTCCCATTGATAAACCAGTCTCTGTCCATCTACTAACTGAGCTTTTGTGTTTTTAAATAATGACCTGAAAAACAATACTTCCAAAGCCATTCTTGCTACTACACCGGAAGTGGTAGACGGATTTTCTATTTTGTTTTGCTTAATCCAGGATAAAGATTTTTGCTGTCCACAGGTAGTAGGTATCCGGAAAGGAACCGGAGCCTTCCCCCATTTGACTACCCGGTAAACAAAACCGATTATAAAGGTGGCCAAGGCTATATAGGGTATGATTACACCAAAGAGGTAACTTAATCCTAAAGCCTCTACTCCCAGGAAAACACCCAAAATGAGCGCCGTAACCATGAGCAAAGAAAATTTGAGACCCATTAACTATCCCTCATTTCGTGTTATTTTAAGAGTGTTCTAAAGTTTCTTGAGATTTAAAGTTTTTGCTAGTAACATCAGTTTCCCTTTTTACAGAAACGACAACCTTATAGAATAAACTAGCAATTAAAGTTCCAATTGCCCAGATACCGATAATAATCAATATTTCCGGTAAACGAGGAGTATATTCTGTTATTCTACCAAATGGGGTAACAGCTAATCCCCCAATAACAAAGCTCAATCCTTTTTCAATCATCATGGAAAAAAACACCGCTGCACAAGCAATAATTAATGTTTTGTCATTTTCTCTAGTTTTCCGAGGTATTAATAATACTAGGGCCAGCACTGAAAGTATTACAAAAACCCACATAAACGGAACAAAACCATTATGCCCGTGTACTCCCGCAAAAAGATACTGGAGAGCATGCATATGAGCAGGCACCTGACTAAAAAATGCTGTAAAAAATTCAACTACCACCATAAAAATAGTAATAGACATGGAATAGGTAACAATTAACGCTAACTTTTGAATTGCTTTTTTGCCGGCATCGAAATTAGCAAATTTTTTCAGTATAAAACAAATTAATATCAATAGGGCCGGACCGGTGGCAAAAGCCGAAGCTAAAAACTTGGGAGCAATTAAAGCTGTTAACCAGTAATGCCTGCCAGGAAGCCCTGCATATAAGAAGGCGGTGACAGTATGAATACTAACAGCCCAGGGAATAGATATATATATTAACACTTTTACCCATTTGGGCGGATGAACCCCTTTACTTTCAGCTTCTAAAACATTCCAGCCAATAAAGATATTTAGAAGAAGATAACCCGTTAAAACCATCGCATCCCAGAACATAGGCGAATTAGGTGTGGGATAAAGAAACATATTCACAACACGCATAGGCATACCCATATCGACAATGATAAACATCATACACATCAGTACAGAAGCAACAGCTAAGAATTCACCAATGACAGTAATCCGACCAAATTCCTTTACATTATGCAGGTAGTATGGTAAGACCAGCATTACAGCCGATGCAGCTACCCCAACAAAAAATGTAAATTGACCTATATATAAACCCCAGGATACATCCCTGCTCATTCCTGTAACAGTTAATCCTTGATTAAGCTGCCAGAGATAGGAGCCAAAACCTACTGCCGATAGGACTAACAGGAATAAAATCCAGTTCCAAAATTTTTTGTTATTCTCTTTAATTAAAGCCTTTTCCAGCATAGTCTTCTCCCCCTCCTTTAAACTATATAAAATACTTTAGGTTTTGTACCAAAACTGTAACTCCGTTGAATAGTGTATTGAGAATCAAGGATCTTTCTTACTTCAGAGTTAGGATCATCTAAATCTCCAAAGACCAATCCACCGTTTTTGCTGGCTTCCACACAGGCAGGAAGTAAACCTTCAGCCAGTCTTTCCGAACAAAAATTACACTTTTCAACAACACCTTTGGTTCTGGTAGGATATTTAGGATTTATCTCTTTAAGATAGGGACGGGGATCTTTAAAATTAAAGCTTCGCGCACCATAGGGACAGGCTGCCATACAGTAACGACATCCAATACACCGGTGAAAATCCATCATAACAATACCATCATTACTTTTAAAAGTAGCTTTAGTTGGACAAACCCTCACACAGGCCGGGTTTTCACAGTGATTACATAATGCTAAAAAGTTTTTATGCCGTATTTTACCGGTCAGATGTCCATGTTCAATATCATGAAATAAACTTTCAAAAGAATCAGTCCAAATCCATTTGACCTCTTCTTTTTTATTACCAATATCAGGTACATTGTGTGTTTTATGACAGGCACTAATACACTCATCCAGTTCACTTTCCAGCTTATTCATGTCCACTACCATTGCCCAATTTTTTGCTTTCAAAGCTTTAGGATTTGGAGCATATTTTACCTTTTTGTTACTTGCCAGCGCATTACCTAAAGGAAGTAAACCTAATCCTAAAGTAAAAACTCCACTAACCTTCAAAAACTTTCTTCTATTAATATCCATTACTTAACCTCCTCTGGCCCAACATGACAACTCCAACAGTTGGGTTCTACCTGAGCATAGGTATGACAAGCATCACAAAATTCTTCCTTATTAGAGTGACAATCCAAGCAGGTATTTTCTAGACTCATTTCATACTCTTTCCCGTCTTTTTCCGATACATAAATTCTATTTCCATCACGAACCACAGATACTTTCCATTCACTTAGTAATTTCATGTGGTTGCTTCTCATAAAATCAGTATCTTCGATACATTCTTTAGCTTCTAATTCATTAATTTTAGGAGTATCAAGACTTAACTTTGGTGCATCATTTTTTTTACCAATTCCAAATACGAAAGGTAAAGTAAAGATGCCGATGAAAATAACGAGACCTATGATTATATTTCGGGAATTATACATCCTCATCTTCCTCCGTTCTTATGGGTTCAAAGCGTAAGTTTTCTTCCCTTTTCTTTTCCCCTTTCATAACTAGTGCATTACCCACTAACTCATGAACACCACAAACATCAACATTAGGTACCCAGTAGTGCATAAGGGGTGGTAAAACTGCCCTATCTATAGCACAAATACAGGAAAGCATATTTACACCATGTTTTTCATGGACATATCTCACTGCATTTGCCCTAGGGAAACCCCCGCGCATGCGCATTTCCATATTTTCATCAGCACCAAGTCCTGCACCACCACCACAACAGAAAGTTTTTTCTCTGATTGTTTCTTCCGGCATCTCATAAAAATTGTTACAAACCTTTTGCAGGATATATCTTGGTTCTTCCAGTAACCCCATAGCCCTTGATGGGTTACAGGAATCATGGAAAGTAACTTTATAATTATCATTACGACTGGGGTCAAGTTTTATTTTATCATTTTTAATTAAATCCGCTGTAAATTCAGTAATATGAATCATCTTGGTAGATTTAGCATGGTCAAATCTTGTACCAGTAATAGGGGAAACTGGTACTTCCAAAAAGTCAGCAGGGCCATTCATAGTATCCATGTACTGGTTAATAACTCTCCACATGTGACCACATTCTCCACCAAGTATCCATTTAACCCCTAACCTTTTGGCTTCAGCATACATTTTGGCATTGAGCCTTTTCATCATTTCATGGGACGTGAATAATCCGAAGTTTCCACCCTCACTGGCGTAAGTACTTAATGTATAATCCAGGCCGATCTCATGTAATAGCATTAATTGTCCCATTAAGCTAAAAGTACCTGGGTTAGCAAACACGTCTCCAGACGGAGGAATATATAATACTTCTGCGCCTTTCCGGTTAAACGAAAGTTCAATTTGTACACCTGTAATATCGGCTATGTCATCGGTCAGCATTTCAAAAGAATCTACCAGCCCGTGGGGTTGAATTCCTAGGTGATTTCCCTTCATATAACAATTAGCAACAGGTGTAACTATCCAGTCAATATTTAAACCTACCAGATTTAAAAGCTCCCTGGCAATCATAGTTATTTCTGCAGTGTCAATTCCGTAAGGACAGAATACTGAACAACGGCGACATTCAGTACATTGAAAGAAATAATAAAACCATTCTTTCAGTACATCTACGGTTAAATCCCGTGCACCGGCAATTTTGCCAAAAATCTTACCGGCAGTAGTAAAATCCTTTCTGTAAACCGATCTTAATAGTTCCGCCCGTAATACAGGCATATTTTTGGGGTCACCCGAACCTAAAAAGAAATGACATTTGTCAGCACAAGCACCACATCTAACACAAGTATCCATAAAAAGCTGCAGGGAACGGAATTTACCCAATCTTTCCCTTAATCCTTCCAGAATAATTTCTTTCCAATTTTCCGGTAATTTCCAATCTTCATCTTCCGGTGACCACTGTCTAGGATTTGGCAAACCAACTGTCTGCAAACTTTCAGGTTTTCCAGGATAAAGCCAGGTTCCCGGCCTAAAGTCAACAGGCGTTTCGGTCCACCCTGTTTTAGGTGGCCTAAAATCAATATTTAATAGTTGGTCTGGTTTAGGTAGCTTCGCCATTTAAACACCCCTCAATCTAAAAAAATAAAAGTAAAATTATAGCATGTGTTACAGTGTGTAATGAGCTACTACTTATTTACACGCTCGAGCAGTTCACACTTTGTTTTAATTTCATGGATCCTCAGTTTATAGATGGTTTCCCGGCAATCTATATAAATACTAAAAGCTAGAAGTGCTAAATCATCAATTCTATTTTCCAATTGTAACAATTCCATAAATGGTATTTTATCATTTTTAAAGTCTTTTATTAAACTTTCTCTAACCACTTTCTTTAATGAAAAAATAAAAGAAATGGCTTGCGAGGGTGAGAGATTTTGAACGGCTTTAATCCGTAAAATCTTATCCAGAGCTTGGTATAACCTATCATTATCCATGTCCTCGATAAGTTCTCCATAGATAGTCTCTAACCCCTGGTAATAATTACTGCCTACAGGGTTTGAAAACTGGTTTTTTTGATTTTGTAAATGACGTCTCGCTTCTTTAGGGTAAACTTCCAGTAAAAGATGGAACCAGCTGGTTAAAATTGAACTCTTCTTTTGTATCAAATATTCTTTAAGGTTGAAAATATTGTGCTCCATCCTTGTTTCACCCCCTCTCAATATCCCGATTTATTATCATTTCTTATAGTTAACACTCCCGGTAAAGGGGTATTTTATGCATAACTATGAATACCAGGAAGAAGATAACTTACTCCTAAGAAAGTAAAAATTACCGCTAGAAAACCTACTATAGAAAGCAGGGCAGCTTTTTTCCCTTTCCAGCCTCGCAAGCGGACGTGTAAATATGCTGAATAAATGAACCAGGTAATAAGTGCCCACGTTTCTTTAGGGTCCCAGCTCCAATAACGCCCCCAGGAATATTCAGCCCATACTGCCCCAGTCACAAGCATTATTGTTAAGGCAGGCATTCCAATAAAAATAACTTTATAAGAAAGGTCATCCATTTTTTCCAGGGTAGGAAATACCTCTATAAATTTATTTTCAGGTTTATGCTCCTGCAACCAGTCTTTTATTAAATACATGATGGATAAAGCAAATGACATGGCAAATGCCCCATAGGAAATTACAGCAGTCAAAACATGGACGATTAACCATTTACTTCTTAGGGCAGGCATAGCCGGTCTTATGGAAACATCCAGATTTACTAAAAATAACAATAATAAGATAACAATGGGCAATACAAATAATGCTGAAGATGATAACTCATATTTAGATTCAACTAACAGAAAAATCAAGATAATTGCCCACACAAAGAACAAACCAAATTCAAATAAGTTTCTTAAAGGTAACCCACCTATAAGTAAACCCCTGATCACAAGCAAAATGGTATTTAAAATAAAAGCCGAAATAATTAAAAATCTTGCATGGATCTTTAATGTGCCTTTGGTATAAGTAAAATTAATAAAATACACAACAAAAGCCAGTATATAAAACAGTAAAGTAATAAACAAAAGAGGTGTTTGAAAATTTTCCATTTATTCCACCTCCAGTTTTTTGGTTATATCTTCAATAATTCCATCTTTAACAGCTTTGTTTTTACAACTAACTGTAAAGTAAAATTTATTTTCGACATCATTAAAAGAAATTAAAACTTCCTTATATCTACCCGTCCAAAAAAACATAGAAGCCATACTCATTAATAAGAAACCAGACATGACTATTTTAGTACCCGGGTCTTTTTTCACTCCTAAAACGGTAAAGGGATGGATATCTAGGTATTGCAAGTAAGTATCACTGGAAAAGGCTATTTTATCTCCTTTTTTTAAGATCTGGGTTTTAACCACATCGTGTCCTCTAAAAAATCTAACCAGTGCTCCTGCCCTAGTATAACTAATATTAAAAAATTGATCTTCTAGTTTAAATATTTTACCATCAGGTACCCGGTATATTCCCTCTTGTTCTCCGGCAATTTCTACTAAATGATTGTAACCATAAGATTTTTGGTAAAATACCACACCTTTATACTTAAAAGGATTATTAACCCGGGTTGTCCCGGTCCTTGCTTTATTTCCATTTACATACAAGTTAAAATCAGTGACCCAGTTCTCGATAGCTCCTTGGGTATCGTAAAGTGTTTGAAAATCATTAACTTCAATTACCATATTTGAAGCAACATTAGGGGGAACATCAGCTCGTTCACCAACAAAAACTTTTACTTTACCTTCCGAACTAAAGGAACTAATAAATCCCCCCAAAAGTACAATAATTAAGGCCAGATGGAGTAGGTGGGGTGCAACTAAATTTAGAAAGCCTTTTTGAGCCAGTATATTTAACTGGCCATTACTAGATCTTTCTTTGATCTTGTATCTTTTAGTTTTAAAATAATGAAGCAAAGACTTTTTATAGTGGGATAAATTATCGATATTTTCTATAATTCTTACTGAAGAACTTTCTTTACTTAAACCACCAGGTTCTTTTCTAATTTTTGTAAATAAACTCGGCAGGCTTCTTAGGGTACAAACAAATAAATTCATGCAAAAAAGTAATAATAAGAGTCTGAACCAAAAAGAACCAAAAACATTTAGAGCAGGATATAAAGTAGCAAATATGGATGCCAAAACCAAAGTGGTAATTAAAATAACTGCTAGTTTAATAGAAGATAAAAAGTTTAGCATTTATATTAATCCTTTCATATTTGTACAATTTATCACATTTGGAAGTAAGTTTTGCTAATAAAAACTGATTCAACATTAGAATATTAGATTTACCCACAAAAAACTCCTGCATTTAAGTTATTATTATTTTTAATTGCAATTATAAGCTAAAATATGTGAAAACTATTTTTAGCACTTTTTTTGATATTCTTAGTATGTCAATAACTTCCAAAAATAATAAGCTATACGCTAAGAAATAGAGTATTTTTAATCAGCGAAAAAATTTTTAGTGGCTAGTGGAAAATTAGTATTTGCTGTGAAGAGCCCCATTTTAAAAGTGGCCTTTTTTCAGCTTAGTCTCCATAACCTTCTCCTCCAGAAGATTATCAATAAGCTCTTCTACTGAACCGAAATTTTTTTCCAGCACTTCTAACTGTTTTACACTAATTTGCTTTCTAATGGAAGATAAGGCTTTATTTTTAATTAATTCTGCTTCTTCATCGGAAAGCTTACCATCGGGTTTGCTCCGTTTTAAATCATCTACTAAAGTTTGCGATAATGCACTTACTGTTGCTAAAATAATTTTTTCTAAATTTGCTAACGCTGTTTTTACAATTGTATTATTAGTATGACTTAAGACAAACCGGCCAATGGCAATAAGGACATAGGCTGCCAGGGTACTTAATACAGGTAGTAAAGTTAATGTTAAATCAACCATAAAACTTTCCCAATTCATATTTTCACACTCCTGATAAAATATTTTTAATTTTATTAATAAGAGAAATATAATGATCCCGTTCTTGTTTTATTAGCTCCAAAGTGTCATCCCTTTCCAGGTAAACCCGGTTATTTTGGCCATCCCAGGTTACCTGATAACCCAATGTTTCTCCCAAGGGCCTGATTGGTACATAAGTTACTCCATCCTTTAAAAAGGCAGAAATATTCAACTTATTACCATTAATAAAAACTTCAATTTCATTATTAGTTATATATTCCCTTAAAACATCCATATCCAGTGCAGGGCAAACAGTAGATCCGGAACTTAATTCATTATGTCCTTTTATGATATCTGCATTTAAATTTAACCTGGTTAATAGGTTTTGACAAAGCTCTTTTAAGGCTTCCTTTTGGGGTATTTTTAAATTACCATTGGTAAAATCCCCTACTAAACAGATACCAATTGATTGTGAATTATACCCTCTAACATGGTTGCTAACAGTGGTTAACTCATTGGTCCATTGGATGATTCCGTTTTCTAAAATAACATAATGATACCCTATCCCAGGCCAATCCCTATTATTGACATGATAACGGGCAAAACTAAAGGCATCTCCTGCACTTGTTGCCGAGTGATGAATAACTAAATATTTAATTGCCTCCAAGGGCCTTTTACTGTATTGTTTAGAAGGATGCTTAGCTAATTGGTTACGTACATCCAGAATTTGCATAACATCACCTCACTATATATTCTATTTATTATATTTACAATTGAGATTAAATGTGAAAAACCACCCTCCCTGGGTGGTTAAAAGAAGAAAATTTATATGTTAGTTTGCTAACCTTTCTTTTAATTTACCATTGGCCAATTCTTCAGACAAGATATTTTTAGGACAATTACTTATACATTCCCCACATCTAATGCATCTAGGATCAGTAACCCGTCCCTCTATGTTAAATCTAGCTGTATTCAACTGCATAGGGCATGATCTACTACACAAACCACAACTAACACATCCTTGGTCAAAAATAATACCTCCTTCGGTAGTACTTAACGATGTTGCCAGAGTACCCATAGGGCAAAAGGCTACACACCATGTTCGCGGGCGCCAGAAAATTCCTACTATGGTAGCAATAATAGTTGTCATAAACACCATTGAGGCAATTACTAATCCAATTTTATTCCAATTTCCCCAGGCATTTATCACTTGAAACACAAAAAAACTCATAAGTAAACCAAATATGGTCCAGCGAAATGCGGTATTTAGCAGCAATGGGGGAATATCCTTATTTCTACTAAATTTTATTACCAGCTTATCTAAAAAGCTTCCTCTAGGGCAAAAGCTTCCACACCATTTTCTACCCGCGAAAGGAGCTATAAAAATAGGAGCAAACATGCAAATTAAAGCCAGGTAACCTAATTTGTTAACAAATATTAAACTCATAAACATATAGGTTAAAAGAACGATCCAAAGATAATTTTTTAATTTATTCATGTCAAACCCTCCTAAAATGTAAATTAATATTTCGTTATACCCCCTCCCGGTATATTATACTAAAAGATATTTCATATGTAAAGTAATGCTTTACGAATTATTTTTTTCCTAATACAAACAATAGTATAAGAAAAACTGGCTACGCCTGTTTTTAGGTTTCGCATCGCTAGGTTAAGGTTTCACTTTACTTCGTTCCGTTAGGTCAAAGTACTGCCCGGAACTTAATAAAGAAGAAATCTATACCCAAAATAAATTAAGTGCCGGGTCATCTGTGTTTATGTGGCTTAATTTTTAAGAAAAACCGACTTCGTTGGTCTTTCAGAACCTACAGTAGCTACAGTGCAACCGTGCTACAGGAAATAAAAGATTATAGCTACTATCAACTAATTACTGGAGGGGTTTTATGACAACATATAATTTTACTCCACCACTTTGTTTGAGTTGTGGAGTATCATTAGAGCATAAAGTGGAAGTTGATGGGGAAAGTGGTCTTATCTATGAAGTAGATTATTGCCCAAATTGTGAAGAGATTTATAAAAAAACGGGCTGCACCCGTTTTTAGTGGCTCGTGACTTGGACTAATTATAAAGAAAAAAGTTCCCACCTAAAAGGTGCAGAACTTTTAACTCTGAATAATATTGGGGTTATGCCTGATTATTTTAGTATTATTTCCGTTTTTTCTTTTATTTAAACCTATCCTGATAAATATTTTTTTAGTTCACCTAAGGCCATCCTCTCTAATCTGGAAACTTGCATCTGGGAAACACCTAAAATTTGTGCTACTTTACTTTGAGTAAGATCCTCATAAAAGCGCAAATAAATGACTTTACGCTTTATTTCCTCTAGTCTACCTAAAGCATTAGCTACATCCTGTTTGGACTCTATTGATTGCAAATTTATATCTTCCTTGCCCATAAAATGAATAAGTTCCGTTTTATTATCTTCCTTTTCCAATTGTTCTGAAAGGGAAGTTGCCCTTGCTGCTCTTTTAGCTTCTAAAACCTTCTCTACTACTTCTTCTTCCAAACCTAAAGTTGAAGCAATTTCTTTTACACCTGGTGCTTCCCCCGTTTTTTGATATAGCTCACTTTCCGTTTTAGTAATATTGGTGCTTAATTCTCTATATTTTCTAGGAATACTCACCCTCCAAGTGTTATCACGATAATAATTTAGTATTTTACCAGTAACAGTTTTATAGGCAAAGGTTTTAAAGCGAATTTCTTTATCAGGGTCAAATCTCTCTAGAGCTCCTACCACAGCAATACGGGCGACCTGTAATAAATCTTCCTTTTCCCAGGGTAAATAGCATTGAGTTTGACACCAGTATTTAATGTGAGGTTCCATCAAGTTTAGGATTTCATTCAAGATATCTTCCGATTTATTCTTTTTATATTCAACTACTAAATCTTCTATGTCAACGCGTTTCATGTATATTCCTTCCTTTAATTTTTTAGGTTTTTGGATAATTTCTATATCAAAACAACAAATTCCTTCCTTCACCACTTTTTCAAACAATAGACTTCATTTCCTTGGTCATTAAACCAAACTTTATCTAATACACTAAACATTAGGAATAAACCTTTGCCTTTTTCATCCAAAATATTCTCTACATTAAAACGTCCTGCTTGACTATAATCAAAACCTGGGCCATTGTCCTTTATTTTTATTTGGATCTTATCACTAGTAATCCACCATTGAATCTCAACCAACGGCTTTTTTAATCCCTTGGAACCATGAATAAATGCGTTATTTACTGCCTCCGTAATAGCAAGCTGAATGTCAAAAAATGTTTCCTGGGGAACATTATAAGATTGTAGTTCACTACGAAGTGTTTTAATAACATTTTCAATTTGTAATAAGTCAGTAAGCTTCAAAATAGTATTCATCATTAGGGTTTCCTCCGACTTTATCGTTAAAGCTTCTTAATAAGTAATTACCTGATAATAAACTATTATAAACAAATTCAAAAAAACTGAGCTGTGCCCAGTTTTTTAGGTTACACTTCGCTAGGTTAAGAGCAAATTTCACAATTTACGTTATCTAAACCTCAACCTTAACCTCAAACTAAATTAAATATTACATCAATTCCTCCGCTTCTTTAATTCTGTCTTCAGCGATTTCTACAATACGATAATCAGGTCCTAAATGTTTGGCAAAAACAAATTTAACATCAGGATAAGTGGTTTTCAGTCTTAATAGCTTTCCGGGAATGTCCCGGTGCATATGATTACCAACTGTTAAAAACATGGGCATAATTATTACTTTATGCACATTTTCCTCCAATAAACTTTCTATGGCCTCAACCAGTGAAGGGTTACCAAACTCCAAAAAAGCTACTTGATATTTTCCCTGGGGATTTTTTGCTTGTAATTTTCTGGTGATTTCTCTTATCTCATCATTAGCATCTTCTCTCCGACTACCATGACCTAAGATAATAATACCTTCTTTCATTATTCCAGAACCTCCTGGGCTTTACTATAATTTTTCTTTTGGTGATATCCTCTGGGAGTGATCAGCATATCATTTTCAATTTTAGTCTCGGAATTTCCAATTACAACTGTTGTCAACATATCTATTTCATGGTTTAACATATCTTTTAAAGTCGTTATGACAACTTCTTCATTACCTCTTTTGGCATTTTTAACTAGCCCTACCGGGGTCTCCGGGGCTCTGTGCCATAGAATTATTTCCCTCGCAGCCTCTATATTTTTGGGTCGCCCCTTGCTTTTTGGATTATACAAAACTATAACCATATCTCCTAAAGCAGCAGCCTCTAAACGGGTCATTATTTTAATCCAGGGGGTAAGTAAATCACTGAGACTGATAACTGCAAAGTCATGCATTAAAGGAGCCCCTAAAGTAGCAGCTGCGGCAGTGGCAGCTGTTACTCCCGGAATAATTTCGACAGGTACCATATCTCTGGCCATTTCTAATACTATGCCAGCCATTCCGTAAACTCCGGGATCACCACTGGAAATAACGGCCACTTTCTTGCCCTCTTGTGCCAATTCCACTGCTTGTTTGGCCCGTTCAATTTCCTTGGTCATTCCTGATTTAATAATTTTTTTATCTTTAATAATATCCTCAATCAATTGGATGTATGTACCATAACCTATAATAATATCCATTTTATTTAATATCTGGTAAGCTTTAAAAGTCATATGTTCTTTGTCACCAGGCCCAATACCAACAACATAAATAATTCCGTCCACATCCATCCCCTCCTTACTTTAAGCCACCTTTTTTGACCAGTACTGCGGAAAGATAATCTCTCGATTTCTCTTTTATCTCATCCAAATCATAAGAGATATATCCATCTACAAAGCCACATCGGCTACCAAAAACTGCGTTTTCATCAAGTCCCTTTTCTTTTAACAGCTCCAATACTTCAGGAAATGTTCTACCCACTTTAAGAAACATGATATTTTCAAACTTATCCAAAGCCTCACTTAATTCTCCCAAATTATTGATAGCAGGTATCACAACTAATCTTTCATCACTTTCCGCCAATGGTACTTGAGCCAGAGCAGCCAAAATATTTGGAGCACTTATACCGGGAATTATTTCAATTTTTAAATCTGTCAACATGGTTTTCAGTTTGCGAACTAAATATATAAAAGTACTATAAAAAGACGGATCTCCTAATGTTATAAAAGCACAGTCTTGACCAGATTTAAGAACCTCGCTAACCTGTTCAGCCGCCTCCTGCCAATGTTTTTCAAGCTTTTCATTATCCCGGGTCATGGGTAAATAGAGCTGCAGTATCTGCCAATCCCGTCGTACAGCTCGGGAGGCAATTTCCAAAGCAATACTAGGTTTGTCCGGTTGTGATACCGGAAAACAAACCACGTCAATGTTTTTTAATATTCTTACTCCTTTTAGTGTTAAGAGTTCTGGATCACCTGGTCCTACCCCTACTCCATACAGTTTACCCAGCATTTTCCAAACCTCCATATCCAAGAACATTTTTACCTTTAGTCATTTAAATTAAACTTATTCAATTTACCAGCCACTAGCCATAACGAACAAAGTTCGTTTTTTTATTCATCTTCATCTTTAATTTCTGTTACATCAATATAGTCAGGTTCAATGGGGATCACTATCCCACTGATTATATATGTTAAAACTCCTAAAAACAAGCCAACCATTGGAATTAATGACACTATTACCCAGGCCAATCTAACTATAGTGGGATCTACCCCAAAATATTTAGCAAGCCCACCACACACTCCCAGGAGTTTTTTATTACTGGTAGAACGATAAAGTTTTTTCATTTTCATTCTCTCCTTTAAATCTTAGAATTCCCACAGACTATTACTAATTCTAGCCTGCCACCTTATTTCCTGCAAAAATACTTTTTAAAAAAGTACCTATTGTTAATACGAGTAAATTTTTTAATTTGTTTCAGAATTTAAAGGAAATTATTACTGTAATATTTTTAAAAAAAAATAGGCTGTTCAAAAGCGCGTATAACAAGGCGCTGAGAGGGAGCAAAACCGGAAGCGTACATATAGTACGTTGAGAATTTTGCCCCCTCTCAGGAACGAAGTTATACGATGCTTTTCAACAGCCTTTAATGTAATTTGATTTCGACTTTATTGAAACTAGGATCCCACACAACCTCATACCCCATAAGTTCCGATATTAATCTTAAGGGAACCATTGTCCGTCCATTATGTAATTCCGGATAAGTATCACTTAGAAAAATTTGATTATTTTTAAGTAAAATATTTTTACCTACCCATAGATTCATTATGTTTTCATGATTTTTAATAATAATCTTTTGATCTAGCTTTTCCCAGTCAACTTTATAACCCATATTTTGCGAGATAAATCTAATAGGTACCATTACTCTTTTTTGCTTATTAATATATGGTTTGATATCGGGAAAACTTACTTCCTTGTTTTTTAAAACAATTTTTAAATCTTTATTACCCGTATTTTGATTATGTGAAGGAACCACTGGTTGAATTAGATTTAAATCACCTGTATCAGGAGTAGATACTTCATTGCGTGATTTAATAAACATTTGTGTTATCATCATTCCATAAGGTCCACCTTTAACTACCCCAATACCAATATGGGTAAATTCCGGTTTTAAAATATTGGCTTTATGACCGGGAGAATTCATTAGTGCTTTATGAGCACCTGTTAAACTTGAGTTGCCTGCTAAATTCTCTCCCGCCATCCAGTATTCTACACCAAAATTTTTCATCATGGTAAAAGGATCTCCATAGGTTGGCGAGGTATGGGAAAAATAATTTTTGTCAATCATGTCCTGGGATTTAAGCCTAGCCAATTCTAGCAACTTGTTGTCCATTTCCAGAGGCTTAAGTCCTGCTTTAACTCTCTCATTATTTACAAGTTCCAACATTTGTTGTTCCAACTCTGGCTCACCCGAAACTGCGGCCCCAACATTACCCGTTAAAGCAAATAAGACGATGAGCATGGTCATCAAAATTAGTGCTAATTTTTTCATCTCCATTTCTACCTCCTCAAGTAATTTTTACTGTCAATATAATTATTCGTCATGCTCCAACTTTTCTTTGGGTATTTGTTGTTGCCAAATTAATGAAAATTATGGGTTCTTAAAAACCCATAATTTTCGTGCTATAGTTCTACAGAAATCTTATATTATAAGTCATTTTTAAAGACTTACAAATGCTTTGTCAGCCTCAGGTTTTTTCTCTATTAATTTCATTTCATGCATCCAGTTAATAACCTCTTGCCATCTCTCTAATTCTTGTTTACCAAATGGTTCCATTAAAGGCAATAGAATATTTAAGCTCTCTTTTTCTACATCTTTATCTAAAGGAAATTGTTCACTCTGGTTAGCGAATAACAACTTCAGGGCTTCTTCAGGATGATTTTTCACATAATCTTGCCCTTTATTAACAGCCTGCCAGAACCTTTTGATAAGCTCTCTATCTTTTGTTACTAATTCCTCACTTGTGATCATGATTAACTCATAATAATCAGGAACGCCATATTGGACCGGATCAATTTCCCTGACCTTATACCCTTCTTTTTCAATAAGAATTTTTTCATGATTAATAAATCCCCCACTTATGGCATCTACTTTTTTTGTAACCAAAGCCGGTATTAAGTCCCATCCGATATCTATTAAATTAAGCTTACTAATGTCTCCACCTGCTTTTTTTACGGCAGTTTTGACAATGGCTTCATAAACAGGTAAAGAATAGCCCACAGTTTTACCTTCCAAGTCTTTGGGATTTTGTATCTCTTTTTCCTCTAGTACCATTAAAGTGTTTAAGGGATGTCCAACAATTGAAGCAATGGATACCACAGGAATATCATTGGCCCTGGCCATAACCAGTTGGGGTTGATAGCTGATAGCAAAGGTTGTTTTTCCTGCTGCAACTAACTTAAGTGGGTCACTGGTTTCTGCAGGCATTAGTATTTTTACTTTAAGACCTTCTTTTTGAAAATAGCCTTTATCCAAAGCAGCATAAAGAAAAGAATGAACTGCATTAGGATACCAGTCCAGCATTACTGTTACTTCTTTTAAACCTTCCGTTTTCTGGTTATTGCAACCTACAGCTCCTAATAATACTATTACTATCAAAAAATAAGTAAAAACTTTTTTCATGGTCGACCACTCCTATCATTATTTATCTTGAAATACCAGGGAATACAAATTGCTTCAAGTTTTTTAACCATCCCAAAAAGGGAAATTCCCAAAAGGGCCAAAATTAAAACAGCCGCAAAGACAGCATCTGCTTGCATATTACTGGACATTCTTCTACTAAAAACACCCAGTCCGGCATTACCTCCCAACCATTCTCCAATGACTGCGCCAATGACACTTACGGAAGCACCTACCTTTAGCCCTGTAAAAAAGGCGGGTAAGGCAGCGGGAACCCTTACTTTCCAAAAAATTTGGCTTGAACTTGCTCCCATAGTTTTCAAGAGATTAATATACTGGCTATCAACATTTTTTACCCCCTCAAAAGTATTAACTATTATGGGAAAAAAGGTAATAAGCACTGTAATGACTACTTTACCTAATAAACCATAACCAAACCACATTATTATTACTGGAGATAACACTATAATGGGTATAGTCTGGGAAGCAACCAAAAAAGGGTATAGGCTTTTTTCCACCACGGAACTTTTTAACATTAATAAGGCTAATAGGACCGATAAAATTATTGATAAAAGTAACCCCAGTAATATTTCCAATACAGTTACTGGTAAATGAGTTAAAAACAATACCTTGCGAAAAGACCAAGTGGCTAACAATATTTTACTAGGTGGAGGTAAAATAAAAGGTAGTATTTTAAATATTTTTACACTTATTTCCCATATAACTAAAAAAAATATCAAAGCAATAATACTGGTCCGAGTTGTTAGTAATTTTTTTAAATTAAACATAATTATTCACCTGTACTAAGACCTGCTAAAATTTCCTGCCTTAATTTGACAAAGTTTTCATTGCCCAAAAGGGATCTGGACCTAGGATAAAAAAAAGGAACAGGATATTCTATTATTTTTTTATTGGGAGGTGGGGACAATAAAAAAACTCTTTGCGCCAAAAAAACCGCTTCTTCTACATCATGGGTTATAAAAATAATCGTTGGTTTAAATTTTTGCCACATGTTTAATAACCACTCTTGCATTTTCAATCGGGTTAAAGCATCTAGGGCACTAAAGGGTTCATCCAGTAGAAAAATTTTATTGCCGGTAAGAATACTACGAAGAAAGGCAACCCTTTGCCGCATACCTCCTGATAATTGGTGGGGATAAACATTTTCAAAACCGGCTAATCCAAATTGTATTAATATTTGCCTTGCCTGTTTTTGGGCATCCATTTTGGTCAAACCTTTGATTTCTAGTGGTAAAGAACCATTTTCTAAAACTGTCCGCCAGGGTAAAAGTAGATCCTGTTGCGGCATTAGGCTAATTTTACCTAGTCTTTCTACTTCCATACCATCTAACAAAATATTTCCCGAAAAATCAGTAATTAACCCTGCCAGAATATGCAAGAGGGTTGTTTTACCACATCCACTAGGACCTACCAAAGTAACAAATTCTCCATCTTGCACCGTAAAACTGAGACCATCAAAAATAAGCTGAGACATTCCCTCATAGCCATAAGAAATATTCTTTGCTTCTAATAGCGTTGCAACCAACCTCCTTTTAAGAAAGTGCTACTATTCAGGTCTTTCTGTAGATACAGTATCTAATAGTGCTACAGGAAAAAAGATTAAGGTTGAGAATGTTGAACAAATCGTTCTTTGTTTATTTTTGCTATAAGTTCAAAAAAACTCCTTGCGTAAGCAAGGAGTTATATAGTTGAAAATGAATGTTTCTCACTTCCCCACGCTGGTATTATCCAGTTCAGGTCCAAAGGGTCAAAAACCTTCATCGCGGTTTTTTCTCAGCCTATACTCATACAAGCTCCCCTAGTGGAACAATATTAATTTTTAGTTAATTTTACCATGTCACCGGTAACCAGTCAATCTTACATATAATTTTAACGTTTATAAGGAGGACTAAAATTAATATAACCATCAGCTAATAGCTTTAAGTCTTGATAAAGATAAGGCCAAAAATATTTTACCCGTTCCCAATGACTGCGTAAATACAGTTTGTTATCCTGACTGATATTTCCATGGATAAAGTACTTTTCTAAGGTCTCCAATTCTTCGTGATCCATAATTACTGTATCTAATAATAAATATGTTTCCTTGGTTTCATCGATGTTGAGAATTTGCTGCCATTCTAATTCAATTAATTTATATATTAGCCAATATGTTGCAAAAGTCTTTCCTAATATTAATCCAGATTTTGGGTTAAAGAAACAGCAACTTTTTGCAAAATCAGATAAAATCTTTAAATTGTGCAAGGCCCCCTTTTGGGCTTTCCTTTTGTCTTTTGGAGAAGTTTCTCCGGACTTAACACTTTCTTTAAATAAATTTATAAATGGCTCACTGTTTTTTATAGGTTCTATATTTTTTTTGAATACCTCTGGAAATTTGTCTAGATATTTAACTAATTCTTCAGCCGCAAAAGCAATAGCTGTGGCCGTGGTCAACCAGTAAAACCCTTCAGAATTAAATAAACTTAATGATAAGTTTTCTTCTGGGTCAAAAACATCAAAAAAGTTCTGAAACGTTTGCCACATAATATTCCCACCTCAAATTCATTTCCTCATTTATATACCCTAATCTCTTTAAATTAAAAAAAATTTTTCAGTATTTATCTTTCTGTAGTATTTTTCAAGACTACTTTTAAGGCAACAACATTATCCTCATTATCAAAATCTATTCTTATAATATCTCCCAGAGCAACTTTACCCGGAATAAGGCCAAAGGGAATTACAATACTTTTTGAGCCATTTTTAAAATGAACTAAACCATCAATAATCTTTTCTACTACCCAAAATTGTTCCTGCTTCATTGCCTTTCCCCCATAACACCACATTCCATTACTACTATTTTAACATGGACATTACCTATTTAAAATAATTATTCCTGATACTATTAGAAAAGTTCCGCTAATTTTATACCCTCCTTAAAATTTAGTATAGAAAAATTTACTGCAATAAAGTAAACTTGTCATCCTGACGAACTAAGTGTGATGCTAAAAACAAAAATTAAAAAAATCTACTATTATTTATAGCATTTGTAAGATATTCAATTATATTTAATAAAATTATTGAAATTTTAGCCTTTGTGCATCAATTAGGGTTATTTTAGCTATTTACTATGGATAAAGATAGGTGCAAAATACGAGTAAATGATAAATGTTATCAATTAGGAGGTGCTAAAATGACTATCTTTAATGATAAAATTGCTAAAAATCGTATGGACAAAGCAAAAAAAGAATTTGATAATTTAAGAAAACCCACCAAACATTTTACTAAATTAGACCTGGTTAATAGTTTTCGAAAACAATGATAATTCTTATCATTTAATCAATTCCAATTTAAATAGCAGTTAGAAGAGACTAACTGCTATTTAAATTTATTTACCGATTTCTGTTAAATATGTTTCTTCAATCCTGTCCCTCAATTGATCCTAACCCATGGGTCATAAAGTGTTCTCTCAATCCCTGTACAGTTTTTTCAGACACTCCCAATTCTTTAGCCATTTCCGTATCTGATTTGTTTTGCTCAATACCGGCAATTAAATTATCCATATTCACGCCAACTTCTTCACACATAAACTTTAAACTGTCTTCTCTACTCCATGGTGCTCCTCTAAAACCTTCAGTATATTCAGTAGGTCCTTTTTCATATTTGACTGTTACACCTTCGGCATCAAGACTTTCTAGTGTAGAAGATCCTTCTTCTGTAGGTACAAAAGCATTGCCTTTAATTTTTTTGTTTGTTTCGGGTGTATTTGATTTTTCGCCTATCATAAAACTTACCTCCTTTTTATGTACTTACCATTAGTCTCCCACTTTATTCTGAAATTATTAAAATGGAAACACCTGTATACCGGTTCTTTAGTAGCTAAAAATAAACTATGATTTTTTTACTACAAAAAAAGAAGCAGCTCATTTTGAGTTACTTCTTTGGCAACTTTATTATAAATTTTGTACCTTTACCCACTTCACTTTCTACATCTATAGTACCACCATGGGCTTCAACATAGCCTTTAGCTATAGCTAATCCTAAACCTACTCCACCGGTAGCCCTATTCCTAGATTTATCAGCGCGGTAAAATCTCTCAAAAATATGAGGTAATTCTTCTTTAGCTATTCCAGGACCTGTATCAGCAACCTCAATTACTATATCTTGTTCTTCGAGATACATTCTCAAAAAAACCTTCCCCCCCCCTTGCGTATAGTGAAAAGCATTGCTTAACAGATTGAGGATTACTTGTTTTAATTTTAATGGATCAGCATAAAAATAATTTAAATCCTGATGAATATCTATATTAAATATTATTTCCCTTGCCTCTGCTTCAGCTTCTAATAAAATTCTTAGGTCTTCCGTTAATTGTTGGAGATTTATTTTTTGTATATTTAAATTAACTTGACCCGCTTCCAGATTACTAATGTCTTGCAATTCTTTAACTAAACCCTGTAAACGAATTACTTCATCATAGAGGGAAGAAATCTTAGCGGCATTTAAACTCTCCTCATTCTCCAAAGCAGCTTCTAATCTACTACCTAAAATAGTTAAGGGGGTTCGCAGTTCATGGCTAATATCAGCAAACATTTGTTTTCTAACTTTATGTGATCGATCCAATTCCTGGGCCATTGTATTAAAAGCTTTTGCTAGACTCCCTAATTCATCTTTGGTAGTAAGGGAAATACGATGGTTAAAGTTACCTTTAGCAACTTTATTAGAAGCAATGGCCAGTGCTTCTAAAGGCCTGGTTAACCTTCTGGACCACCATAAACCAAAGAAGATTGCAACTAGGCTTGCTAATAAAGTACCTAATATTACGGCATAAAGAACTGAAGTAATGAACTTTTGTTCCAAAGATTTTGTATCTGCAATAAATAGTTCCATCGGAAAAATATATCCAATAACTCTTTCGTCCAGTTTAATAGGTCTACCTTGATTTAAGAAGCTTTTTTCTAAAACTAGGCCTACTTGTCTCTGATCAGGATGATTTAGTATTTTACCATCAACATCTGTAAGCACCACACTTTGGCGGTACATACCCCACCCCATTCCCGATCGATGCATCATTTGACCACCCATGAATTTTATGGATTCTACTCCCTGCCAGCTACCCTGATATAAATAATGATCGGTAAAAATTTTTTCCCAATGATCTAACTGCACTTCTCTCACTTTAAGTATATATTGTGCAAAAAAACTTTTGGTAGTCTGTAAAGAAAAAATACTGATTAAAATACCGGCAGTTAAAACTGTAATTATTAGTACTATACTTAATTTACTGGTTAGCTTCATTGGTTTACTCCAAATTTATACCCGATACCATATACAGTTTGAATAAATACCGGCTCATGGGGATCTTCTTCGATTTTTTTCCTTAAATTACTTATATGTGTATCAATAGCCCTTTCATATCCGGCATAACTTTCCCCCCAGGTAGCATTTAGGAGCTGCAATCTGCTAAAAGGACGTCCCGGACTCCGGGCTAGTGTTAATAGAATTGCATACTCAGAAGGAGTTAAATCAATAAGATTTCCTTTGACAATTACTTCACGGGTTTGGGTCTTAATTTCCAAATACTTAAAGCGCAGGACTTCTTCTGTTTCATTCTGTCCTTGATTTACTTTCGTTCTACGCAACACGGCTTTTATTCTAGCTTCAACTTCCCGCAGACTAAATGGTTTCGTAATGTAATCATCTGCCCCTAATTCAAGACCGATTAGTTTATCAATTTCTTCACCTTTAGCTGTAACCATGATGATAGGGACGTAAGAGTTCTTTCTTATTTCTTTACAAACCTCCAGACCATTTATTTCTGGTAACATCAAGTCCAATAAAATCAAATCAGGCTTTTTAGTGCTATTCTTTTCTATTGCTTCTTTGCCATTTGCCGCTTTTTCTACTAAGTAACCTTGTTTTTCTAGAAATTGAGCTAGTGTTTCCCTTATCTTGACTTCATCCTCAACTACTAAAACTAAAGTTTCCTTCATACTTATTCACCACCTCAAAATGCTGACTAGTAACTAGTGGCCAGTAACTAAAATATAGTAAAAATGTGTGATAGGAGTATATTTATTATATCTTGTTTTTTTCAAGGAAATTTAAAGAAAATATCAAGAAATATTTAAGATACACTTTTCCCTTGACCACTCATTCAATATAAATTCATTTTACTCTTTTACCCTTCTATTTTTCTACTATTTGGCAGAAAATCCTTTCTTTATCTACAGTAGCTACAGTACCTATGGTATTACAGTAAATAAAGATTACAATAAAGCTTTAATACATTAGTAACTAGCCACTGGCCACTAATAACTTAACCATAAAGGTATACTCTTTTTATTAATTATAAATTTAGGACCCATTGCAAATGGGTCCTCTAAAAAAGGAGAAGAGGAGGAAAAATTATTTATTAAAAGGAGTCCCTTTCCTTTAGAAAAACGTGATTAACCAGTTTTTTCTAAAGGAAAGGAGCTATGGGGGTTGAATAGGTTAAAGGTATTGTTTCGTATTGCGAAATAATATTTTATAATATATAAGTATTTTATCATATTATTTTAAAAAAAGATACTAATCTAAGTATCTTTAGTCGAATTATTAAAAATATCTTGTGTGAAATTCCTTTCAGTCCTAAGAAGCTTAACCTTGTCTGAAACAATACTTATTAGTTCTTCTTTATTCAAAATTATCACCTATTACAGTTTTAGTGTAAAATTACACTTTTAGTTTTCATATTGTCAAGGTAAAAAGGAATATTCCTTTAACCAAGCGAAATTAAAATTACAATGAATTTTAAAGGAGGAATCCCCTTTGCAACTTTTACTTTTAATAGTTATTTTTTTTATCATATTTATTATTGCAGAAATAGGAACCATCGCCTTTAAACTCACAGGTTTAAATAAAGAAACAGCTAGATTTCAAGCTATTTCTTTAATCACCAATACAGGTTTTACAACCAGTGAAGCAGAACTTATAGTACGCGATAAAATCCGGCGAAGAATTGCAGCTTTTCTAATGGTCACCTTTTATGTTTCCCTTCCCTTAATAATTGCTACTATTTTAGATACATTTTCCAAAGGATTAACTATTTTAAATATCATTTTAACTATAATTGCTTTATATCTGGGTTATTTAATAATCCGTAAACCTGTTTTTGTTTCCTTTTTAGAAAAACATATAGAAAAATACCTGATTTCCTATAATGTAATCAGGGAAAGAACACTCCAGGAAATTCTTGCAGTTGATAGCGATTATAAAATAGTACAAGTTCATATGGAAAACCGTAGCTTGGCAAATAAACCCTTAGCTCAATTGGCTTTACAGGAACATGATATTATTGTTCTGGCCATTGAAAGAGCCCATGAACTTGTCAAACGCCCTAAGGGTTATCATACTCTGGAACTAGGTGATAAAGTATTATTATATGGAAACATAAATAATATTAAAACAATTTTAGGTTGTTCGGAGGAACAATGCCGTTTTATGGATTTAAACCAAAACCAGAAAAAATAGAAAAACTGGCTATGCCAGTTTTTAGTATCTACAGAACCTACAGAAGTCACAGGCTATAACTTATTATACCCCAATGCTTGAGATATTTTGGCTACGGTTTTTAATAAAGCCGGCTTTAATTTAGTTTCTAAAGCTTCATCGGTAATACGCTGTACCGGCCCGGAAATACTAACAGCAGCAATTACTCTACCTTTATGATCCTTGAGAGGTGCCGCTATACAGCGGACACCTTCCTCATTTTCAACATTATCAAGGGCAAAACCCTTTTCTCTTACTAATTCAATCTGATGCAAAAGAACTTCTTTATCTGTTATAGTATTATCTGTTAAAGCAGGCATCCCCTGTTCATCCATTATTTTCAGGATAGCTTCATTTGACAAGCCACTCATCAGACTTTTTCCCAAGGAAGTACTATGAAGATAATTTCTTGAACCTATACTGGAAACCAGCCTTACAGAATGAGTACTATCCAACTTATCAATGTAAAGTCCCCGTCCTTTATCCAAAACTCCGAGAAAAATTGTCTCATTAGTTTCGTTATTTAATTCTTTTAGATATGGCCGGGCAATTTGTTTAATTTCTATACTTTCTTGCACTTTTGTCCCCAGGAGAAGAAACTTAGTTCCTAATTTATAACAACCATTTTGATTATCCTGCTCTACATAACCCCATGCTTCTAAGCTAGATAATATTCTATATACCGTAGGCTTAGGCAAATCAGATAATTCTGTTATGGTTTTTAAACTTAATGGTTCATTTGCTTTGGCTATTATCTCGATTAAGGTAAAGGCTCTATCAAGGGATTGTATTTGTCCTTGAGGGTTTTCCAATTGCCACACCCCCTTATTTCTAATAATGGAATAATGTTTCATTTTATATAAATTCTTTATTTTTTTAATTTTCCTACAAATAAATTAATACTATCTTAAACATTAAAGTAAGCCTTGTCAATAAATGAATCCTATCTCGCCAACCAACCGCCATCAACGGCTAAAATATGTCCATGCATATACTCTCCTGCATCAGAAGCCAAAAAAACAGCTGCCCCTTGCATATCGGCGGGAGTACCCCAACGCCCTGCCGGTATTCTTTCCAGTATAGCCTTATTTCTAACCTCATCGGCTTTTAATGGAGCCGTATTATCAGTAGCTATATAGCCCGGTGCAATAGCATTAACATTTATTTTGTATTGAGCCCATTCGTTACACATGATTTTAGTAATCCCGGCTAGAGCGCTTTTACTGGCTGTGTAAGATGAAACAAGTATTCCTCCCTGAAATGACAACATGGAAGCTATATTAATAATTTTTCCTCCGGTACCTTGTTTAATGAACTGTTTTGCCGCTGCCTGGGCCAAGAAAAAAGCACTGCGCAAGTTTACATTCATTACATCATCCCAGTTTTCAACACTGAATTCCAAGGTAGGTTGTCTTCTGATAATACCGGCATTATTAACAAGAATATCTATTTTACCAAATTCATCTAAAGCTTTTCCGATTATCTCCCCTATTGGTTCCAGAGAACTTAAATCAGCCTTAATCTCTAAAAATTTCACCCCACATTTCTCAACTTGGTTTTTTGTTTCAACCATATCCCGGGTGGCTACCCCTACAATATCTGCTCCCGCTTCTGCTAAACCGATAGCTATTCCCTGGCCAATGCCGCGACTGGCTCCTGTGACAATGGCCACTTTACCTTTTAAGGAAAATTTATTTAGAATCATTTTACCTCCCTCTATAATCTTTAATTTTCTTCGTTTTTCTCGCTTATTCTTAGAATTTTATTAATTTAAAAGTAAGCACCCGCCATGTAGCAGCCCATTGAATAACAATTGTGTTAATATATGGAACTAGAGGTGGACTCGGCCATGCTCCTTTCAAATGTGAACCAGTAATGCCCTATTGGCTCCATATTCTTGCCTTCGTCCCTAGCATTCTTCTCTGCTCATTCTCTAAACTTCCTAGAGCCTCTTTTCGGTTCGAGAACTAATTACTTTACTAAGCTCTATCCCTCTTCAATCAAAAGCTCTAGCATAATGATTCTTTTTGCAATATCCACTCCAAAAACTAAATTTTTTTCTGTTACTTGCATTATTTTAAAATTCTGTGTGTACTTAATGTCAGAAACCTCCTGTAGAATTTGATTTGTGGTTGTATGGGTTGCAACCCACATTTCAAATTTTACTATGAGGTTTTTCTGTTTTCAAATCTAATTTTAATTCATTACAGGAATGACTCCTCTCTAAAACTCCAAGATTACTTTACAAACTTCATCAGGTTTATCATTAATTATTGCAAATCCTATTGCCGCATCTTCAAAACTATACTTATGGGTAATTAACTTATCGGCCTTAACTTTTTGGTCCTTGAACCATTCCAAAACATCTTTAAACTTATTTCTATTCATCCTTGAGCCTATAATTTCTAGTTCCCTTTTAGTAATTTCAACTGGTGAAATGTTTATAGGCTCATTCATAAACCCAATTACTCCAATCCTACATCCAGGGGGGGCATCTTTAATTAGGTTATTTAATAGCCCGCTATTTCCAACGGCTTCTATTATCACTGTCGGCCCTGTATTTTTCCAAATTTGACCAGATTTGTGAACTGGATCAATTTCTGTTGAATTTATAACATGTACTGCACCCATTTCTTTTGCTAAATTCAGCTTATTATTGGAGATATCGGCAATAATCGCCTCTGCCCGATAGACACCCTGTACTACTTGTAGTACTGCCAACCCTATAGTACCTCCTCCTACTATTAAAACTTTGTCTTGACGATTTATTCTAAGCCTTTCTGCTATTTGAGCTGCAATACTAAAGGGTTCTACTAACGCCGCAATATCCCATGGAACGTCAGGGCTAAAAGGATATACTTTATCCCCTTTAATGTTTATAAGTTCTGTAAATCCGCCTTCTGTTTGAACCCCTAGACATTTAACTTCATGACATATATTATGTCTTCCTGACTGACACATAGGACATTTCCCACAGCTAACAACAGGGTCAATGGCAACATGGTCACCACACTTTACATGAGTAATATTTTCACCCACTGCTGTAACTTCTCCAACCAATTCATGACCGGGTATTCTAGGGTAGGTAACTGCACCATGTTTACCATGTAGGATATGGATATCTGTACCACAGATCCCGGCGGCCTTAATCTTTATCTGTACTTCATCCTGTCTAGGACTTATTGGTTCACAAATCTCTGCCCATTCTATTGTATGGGGTCCTTTTATAACTAGGCTTCTCATAATTAATCACCTCTAAAAAAAATATATACACTATCTCTGCACCCTGCCGGAGCCATCACCGTACATCAAATTTTCTACTTCTGCAATACTTACTAGGTTAAAATCACCTGGAATAGTATGTTTAAGACAGGATGCTGCAACTGCAAATTCTAAAGCTCTCTGGTTATCCATTCCGCTTAGTATTCCATATAGAAGCCCTCCGCAGAAAGAATCTCCACCTCCTACCCGGTCTACAATGTGAATATCATACTTCCGGGATTTATAAAATTCTTTACCATCATAAAGTAGGGCCGACCAGCCATTATCTGAGGCAGAGTAACTTTCTCTTAAGGTGATAGCAACTTTTTGGAAACCAAATCTTTCGACAAGTTTTTGAGCAACTTGCCGGTATCCTGTATCATCCAGCTCTCCGGAAGTGATATCTGTATTATCAGCTTTAATACCAAATACCTTCTCAGCATCTTCTTCATTACCTATAGCGATATCAACATATTCCATTAAGCCACTCATGACTTTGTTTGCTTTCTCAGAAGACCATAACTTTTTCCGGTAGTTTAAATCACAGCTTACTAATACCCCTGTTTTTTTAGCTACCCGCAATGCTTCTAATGTTACTTCGGCTGCACTATCACTTATTGCAGGTGTTATTCCTGTAAAATGGAACAATTCCACACCTTCAAAAATATTTTCCCAATCCATCTCGCCTGGTTTAATCTGAGCAATAGCAGAATTAGCTCGATCATAGATTACCTTTGATGCCCTTTGGGAAGCTCCCGTTTCCAAATAATATACTCCTAAGCGATCTCCATCCATTTTGATGTAATCAGTCTTTACTCCATGCTTACGCAAGTAACTTCGACAAGCCTGACCCACTTCATGGTTCGGAAGCTTAGTTACAAAATAGGCATCTAAGCCATAATTAGCCAACGAAACTGCTACATTAGCTTCTCCTCCCGCATAAGTTGCTTCAAAGCTGGTGGCCTGAACAATTCGCTGATATCCAGGAGCAGCCAATCGAAGCATTATCTCACCAAAAGTTACAACCTTTTTTCCCATAAAAAATCCTCCCATAAAATTATTTATTTTCTCTAGCTAATTTAATTTTCTCCACAAACTGCCGGGCAGTTTGGGTAACTAAATCATAATCCCCTGTTTTAGCTCCTTTAGTTAAAGAACCACCAACACCTACTGCTACAGCTCCTGCTTTGATCCATTCTTGAACATTTTCCAAAGATACTCCTCCAGTTGGCATTAATGCTGCTTGTGGTAAGGGTGCCTTAATAGCTTTTATAAATTTAGGACCTAATACTTCTCCTGGAAATACCTTAATAATATCAGCACCCAGCTCCATAGCTGCCACTACTTCAGTTACAGTCATAGCTCCAGGCATGCAAGAAATCTGGTATCTATTACAAAGCTTTATAACTTCGGGGTTTAAATGTGGACTTACCACATATTCCGCACCTGCCAGAATTGCTGCTCTTGCTGTTTCGGCATCAAGTACAGATCCTACTCCCAATACAACGTCTGAATCTTTGTAATACCTTGCTACTTCTTTGATTACATCTAAAGCATCAGGTACAGTCATTGTTACCTCAATTGTTGAAATACCTCCAGCTTTTACCGCTTCAACAATCTTTTTGGCCTTTTCCGGTGTTTCTGTTCTCACAACAGCTACAATACCACTGTCAATAACTTTTTGTAATATCTGTAATTTATGCACAGCTAAATACCTCCCTTTCTATTCACCACTTGCCATTTTTATGTCATTAACAAATAGCTATAACAATATTTATATAAATAAAGGTCATGTAATAAAAAATAGACACTATATTCATTTTGTATTGTGGAATACCATTCCATAATACTTAATTTTCTATATTACTTTAGAAATTCCTGCAAAAATTTTTAGATTTTTTTATTTTTTCAAAATAAAAAACCGACCTTTTTTGAGCCGGTTTTCGCTAATTAAAACATATTCAAATTGTGTTTAATTTAATAAAAATTAACCATCTTGGAATTGGGTATTAATAACTATCACCTTTTCACTGCCCACTTTAATACCTATGATGAAAGGCTCTAAGGCCACTATTTCCTTCTTGGATAAACCCTTAGTGTCTAATACCACTGTTCCTTCTATTTCTAGGCTGGCTTTGGCAGTGATTGGTTTTTCAACAGCAACCTGTAGCTGTTCTGTTACTACCTTATCCGTAATGCCTTTACCAAAGATAGGTTCAATCCATTGAATATAGGCTTCATTATCGTCTTCGTTAGTCAAATTGATCGAATATGTCAGACGATGCTGATCCGTATTATCATTACTTATAGCCCCTAACCCGGTTGGCATACTATATATTTGCAGCCCTCTTTTATCACCAGCTTCTTTTTGTTCTCGGTCCGTTCTAGAACAACCATTAGTAGCAAGCTAACTAGTAGAAATATTAATAAAATTATGCTTATTTTTGTTTCAACATCACATTCCCTCCCATGACAATATAATTTTATTTTCCATAGTTTTTATTAGGTGATTCTTTATTTTTGCCTTTCCTAATTTTTAAGCGCTATTAATTGGTTTCTTGTTAAGGTTATATATTATTATTAAAGCAATAATAATGAAAAACCAGTATTTAATTTTCGCTACCCCTTCCTCCATGACTGGACCTTGGTTTTACTAAATTTTTATTCATTCCTAATTGCACTAATTGGGCTTAGACGGACTGCTCGGTTAGCAGGGTAAAGTCCGGCTATTACTCCGATCAAAATTGAAAAACCTAAAGCAAATAAGGCTAACCAAGGTGGAATTACCGAAAGGGAATTGGCTGCCTCTCCGGGAGGCATGCCACGGTTAATAAAGTCTGAACCAAAATGGTTAATAACTTTAGATGCTCCATAACTTAAACCTAACCCAAAAAAACCCCCCAGTAAACCAATGAGTCCTGCTTCTGTCAAGAACAGCATGCGAACATCAAAAAAGGAAGCACCGATAACTTTCATGATGCCGATTTCCCTGGTTCGCTCATAAATAGACATAATCATGGTATTAATAATACCCAGGGCAGCTACTAATAGGGTAATACTTCCGATCCCCCCCAGTATGGCTTGGATGGTTTTAGATGTTTTCTCAATACCTTCTAAATTATCGGCCAGGGAATGGGCCCGGTAGCCTTTATCCCGTAGCGCTTTAGAAATTTTTTTGGTAGCATCCACATTCTCTGTTCTGACCCAGATGAATTCGTAGTCATTAGGGGACGGTCCATTAACTTGTCTTCCGGAACTAACCCGGGTAGCACGTCCTCCTTCTTTAACAGCCATTTCCCTAGCCATTCTGGGATCATTATTATTTCTTCCCCCCATGACATATTCCCTAATCCTTTTAATTTCATCAATAGGGGCATAGGCTTGCCATGATTTATCTCTATTTTCCTGACTCAAAACACCGACAACAGTAAAGTTGTAAATTTTCTTTTGACCATTACGATTATGTACTTCCATAGTAACTCGCTGGTTTAACATTTCCAAAGTTTCCGGTTCCTGCTCCCGCATCTGTTGTCTCATCATAATCCGGGACTGGCGGGACATATTCCTCATCATCTCCAGTTGACGACGATCGCGGAAGTTTCTACCCACTTCCCAACCTAGAACAATATTAAAACGGTCACCATCTTCCAAAAAACGTCCTTTGGCCAGCTCAAATTCAAATTGGGGCATCTGGGCCGGTTCTATTCCCACCAGTTGGAGATGTCCTTCTTTTCTCCCCCATAAAGCCCTCCCTCCCATGTTAAAACCAGGAGAAACGGCGACCACACCGGGCATAGCTTTTATTTCTTTGACTGCTTCATCATTTAATGGATTGGCCTGGCCGATGGGATTTCCTTTATCATCAAAATTTACACCGGAATAAATTTCAATCTGGTTTAGGCTTCCCCAGCGCTCCATATTACGCCTCTGGGCTTCATTAAGTCCAATGCCTAAAGAAAGCATAACCACTATGGAAGTTGTACCGATAAGTACTCCCAAAACTGTTAAAAAAGTCCTTACTTTACGCCGCCATAAATTTTTATAGGCCATTTTCAAAATATCCATCTTATACATCGAAGAATTCCCCATTTTCTTTGACCTTACGTCTCAAACGCCAGATAAAGATACCTTGAATAATAACTATGATTAATAATATCAGCGACTTCCAGTTGTTTTTAAGTCTTACTAACAGACTCGTTTTAGGTCCATCAGGACCCATTGGAGGGATGGGCATTCCCGGTTTCCCTTCAATTACGCCAGGCTTACCACCTGGTCCCATTTCGCCTCCCGGGGGTGGTTCAGGTCTACCTTCTACCTTCAAGGTAAAGGGTTTTTCTACCCGAACTTCTTTATTGTTATTATCTATATAAGTAAAGACAATTTTACCTTCCAGGTTCCCCTCTTTTTGTGGTATAACCATGGCTTGATAAAAATCGCTCATGCCTGTTTCCAGGTTACCAATGTAATAAACGGCATTCTCCTTTTGGAAATCACCTTCCATATTAACCATGAAGTTGGTTAAGGCTACTTTACCAATGTTAACAAATTCTGCAGCTACGGGAGTCGGTTGACCTATCACAGCCATTGGTGGAACTTCCACCGATAATACCTCAAATTTACATTCCTGGGTAACGGGAATATTTACCCGCTCATTTACTGTATTTTGCTGTCCATTATCATATTCATACTTTATTTCTATAGGCACATTATAGGTTTTAGCCTGGGCATTGGGATCAACGTAAAGAGCAATCTCTTTAGCTACAGTAGTTTTCCCCGGAATTTTTTCAATATAAAAGGTATTACTGCTGTCTACAGGAGAAAATACAGTATCACCCTTCTTATTATCCTCTAATTGGATATCAACAATTGATACTTTAGCATTATAAACATCTTTGTTATTGGTATTTTCTACAAATAATTTCAGAACAACGGTATTACCAGCTAGGACCTGCTCATCAGATAAAGTGTATTTTTTGATAATTACCCAGGGGATCTTGCCGCTGGCACCCAGGTCTTCTTTGGGTAAAGGCAAATTTAATATCTCTTCCTGGGTAGTTTGTGTACCCTGGTAGTCATACTTAAATGTAACTTTAATTTCATTACCGGTACGGGGTTCTTCTGCTTCCAGTTTAAAAGAAACCATCCGGGTTTGTTTACCCTTAATATCAAAGAGATGCTTGGTATTTGATAAATCTAATACACTGAAATTCTTTGTGTCATCTACTTTACCATCTAAAGCCACACTGACATTGCCGGCATCAGATTCGCTAATATTTTCGAAAAAGATGGTTGCTGTAAAAGGTTTGGTGAGATCAGGTTCTTTAGGTTCAAACTGTACAGCTTTCACTACAAATTGAGGTTTGGTTATCCCATAGGTTACAGGGATAGTTACTTTAGAATAGATGGTTGAGCTTTCCTGTAAGGCATTTTTATAATCCACATTAACTTTTAGTTTGTAATTTCTATTAGCTGCTTCTTCACCAACATGCATTTTAATAGCTACACTTTGTACTGCTTTACTTTCAACCTGTTTAATTTCCGGGGCTTCTACAACAGAAAAAGGAGCCAGGTTGTTTTTATCATCTTCCAGTTCAAAATTGAAATTAAGGTTAAAAGCCGGGCCGGTTCCAATATTTCTTACAACAAAAGATATGTAAAAATCCGTTCCGGCCACTACTTTTTCTATCTCAACATTTTCTATTATTAATAGAGGATTTAAACCTGTATCAACCGTTTCCATTTCTTCTGCCCAAGCTAAAGGACTTAAGCTTAGCAAAAAAACCATTACCATAAGTAAACTAATTAACTTTTTCATTTACAACTGCTCCCCCTTTTTCCTCTTCATTAATAATCATCCCATCAACCATATGGATAATACGGTCGGCATATCGGGCAACATCACGGTCATGGGTTACCATAACCAGGGTTTGCCCTTTTTCTTTAGTGGTAGTTGTCAGTAAATCCATTATTTCTTTAGTAGTTTTGGTATCCAGGTTTCCTGTGGGTTCATCGGCGAAAATAATTTTAGGATTATTGATTAAAGCCCGGGCAATACTAACCCGTTGCTGCTGACCACCGCTCATCTGTGTTGGTTTATTTAAAATACGTTTTTCTAAACCCAACATTTTTAATATTTCTCTACCCCGTTTACTACGTTCCTTTTTACCTGTTCCCTGTAAAATTAAGGGTAAGACTGCATTTTCTAAAGCTGTTAATGAGGGCAAGAGATTGAAAGACTGGAAAACAAAACCCATATAATTACGGCGGAAGGTAGCCATGTCTTTCTCTTTGACTTTATTTAATAAAGTATTATTTATCCAGATTTCACCTTTGGTAGGTCTTTCTAATCCGGACATCATATTTAGTAATGTGGATTTGCCACTACCGGAAGTACCGACAATAGCAATAAATTCTCCTTTTGCAATTTGCAGGTTAACTCCATTTAAAGCAGTTATAATTTCCGTACCAACCCGGTATTTTTTAATTAAATTTTTTACTTCAATTATTGGTGTCATAGTTCCCCCCCATTTATAAAACTCATCATTAAACAGACGTACCTATCTAAAAAAAAGTTTCAATTAATTTTAACATACATAATTTTAAACAAAATTAAAAATCCTTAACGCACATCTTTAACCTTAAAGGAGTTTTTTAAGAAAAACTGGCTAAGTCAGTTTTTATCTATACCCAAAATAAATTAAGTGCCGGGTCATCTGTATTATACTTGTACAGTATTTGCAAAATATTTTCACAATAATTAGTTATTGACACTTATTCTTAATTCATGCTATATTTTTATTCAGTAATAGTTAGTGTTTTTTAAATTTCTTATAAAATAAAATATTTTACTCTTATCCAGAGAGGTGGAGGGACTGGCCCTGTGAAACCCGGCAACTGGCCTAGTTATTAGGTGCTGTGCCAATTCCTGCAGGCTTAATTAGTCTGACAGATAAGAGTGGTCGTACCATGGTTAGTATGCCCTCTTTTATTCTGTTGGATAAAAGAGGGTTTTTTAATGGATATAAGACTCAAGGGCCCTGAGTATTTATCTATTTAAGATACTTAAATAAAATTCAAGGAGGAAATAACATGAAAAAAATTATTATAACTTGCTCCCTTATCCTTATATTAGCTTTAATTGCAAGTGGCTGTGGAACTAAAAACACTGAGCAAAAAGATGAACAAAAAGTATTAAAAGTAGGGGTTACTGCTGGCCCTCATGAAGCTATCGTAGAAAAAGTTAAAGAACTTGCTGCCAAAGAAGGTCTAACAATTGAAGTTGTACCATTTAATGACTATATCCAACCCAATATTCAATTGGCTGATGGGAATATTGATTTAAATAGTTTCCAGCATGAACCATACCTGGATAAATTTAAGGCTGACCGCAATCTTAAAATTGTAAAAATCGCCAATACAGTAAACTTCCCCATGGGTATCTATTCTAAAAAAATAAAGAATGTCAATGAATTAAAAAATGGTGATAAGGTAGGACTGCCCAATGACCCAACAAATGAAGCAAGGGCATTACAGCTTTTCGAACTGGCAGGATTAATAAAACTTAAAGAGAAAGCTGGGGTTAAGGCTACACTATCTGACATTGTTGAAAACCCCAAAAACTTGGAATTTATTGAACTGGAAGCCCCTATCATTTTACGTACCTTACCGGATTTAGCTGCTGCAGCTATTAATACTAACTTTATTGTGCAAGCAGGCATGTTACCAGCCAGGGACTCCATTTTTATCGAACCTAAAGATTCTCCATGGGTTAATATCATTGCCAGCCGGGAAGGGGAAGAAAATAACCCTTTATTTAAAAAATTTGTAGAGATCTATCGTTCCCAGGAAGTCAAAGATTTTATAAATGAAAAGTATAAAGACTCTGTCATTCCCAGCTGGTAAAAAACTTCTTATGCGCAATGATATTTGGTCAGTGTAAAAGTGTAAGAGTGAAAGAGTGGAACAGTTTTTCCCAATATTCTCTTTCACTTTTACTGTTTCACTGTTCCACTATTAACAAGTGAGGTCACAGAATATGATTGAAATTACTAATCTCTATAAAACCTATCATAGTACAGAAGGTAATGTAGAAGCCTTAAAAGGCATTAACCTAAAGGTAGAAAAAGGAGAAATTTTTGGAGTTATCGGCTTTAGCGGAGCAGGTAAAAGCTCCTTGATACGCTGTGTAAATATGTTGGAAAAACCAACTTCCGGAAGTGTAGTTGTCAATGGCTTGGAAATGACCCAATTAACAGGACAGAATTTAAGAAATGCCCGGAAAAAAATAGGTATGATTTTTCAGCACTTTAACCTGCTGGAATCCTGTACAGTATTTGAAAATGTTGCCGTAGCTCTGGAACTATCCAATACTCCCAAACAGGTTATTACCGAAAAAGTTAATAACCTGCTCAGTATAGTCGGCCTGGCAGATAAAAAAAATAACTATCCCAGCCAGTTATCAGGGGGCCAAAAGCAACGGGTTGCTATTGCCAGGGCATTAGCCAATGATATTGAAGTTTTACTTTGTGATGAAGCAACCTCGGCCCTGGATCCCCAGACCACAAATGCAATCTTGGATTTATTACTGGATATTAATAAAAAATTCCAGATAACAATTCTTTTGATAACCCATGAGATGCATGTAATCAAAAAAATATGTGATAAAGTTGCTGTCATAGAAAATGGTCAAATTATCGAAGAAGACACAGTATTAAATGTTTTTACCAATCCTAAAAATCAAACAACTAAAAACTTCATTAAAAGCATTATGGAAGAAGATTTACCGGAAAGTGTTCTAAAAAAATTGCAAAAGGAAGATAGGAATAGCAATATCCTGAAGCTGACTTTTGTAGGCTGTAATGCTGCTCAACCGGTTTTAGCCAGAATTGCTAAAGAACTACCTGTCTGGCCCAATATCTTAAGTGGAAATATCATTCAAATCAAAGACCAAACCCTGGGCCGTTTAATAATTGAGTTAGCCGGAGACAGCAACTCTATCGAAGCAGGAATTCAGATACTCAAAGAACAAAACGTTCTTACGGAGGTGTTAAATTATGATTGAAGCTAGCTTATGGCAACGTATCTGGTTAAGAGTCTTAGAAATAACACCTCAATTAAGTAAAGCTACTTATGAGACTATTTTAATGGTTATAATTGCCCTTTCCATTGCCGCTGTAATCGGAATACCTTTAGGAGTTCTTCTGGTAATAACACGGCCAGGTCATATTTTGGAAAAAAAGTGGTTTTATAAAATAGCAAATATGCTCATTAATATGATTCGGGCCATTCCCTTTATCATTTTATTATTTGCAATCATGCCCTTTACCCGGATGATTGTAGGAACTACTATTCAGCTTAAAGGAGCTATTGTCCCCCTGGTAGTATTTACAGCACCCTTTATAGCCAGGGTCACGGAATCAGCCCTCCTGGAAGTTAATAAGGGAATAATTGAAGCTTTTCTGGCAATGGGAGCCAGTCCCTGGCAAATAATAACCAAAGTATTATTAAAAGAAACCAGACCAACAATGATTCTGGGTATGACCATCTCCGCCATCAGCTTAATAGGTGCTTCAGCTATGGCTGGAGTTGTCGGTGGTGGTGGTTTAGGTGATCTAGCTATACGTTATGGTTATCAAAGATATGAAGGAGATGTAATGCTATTAACCTTGATTGTTCTCATCATAATGGTTCAGGGTATCCAAACCGTAGGTAATTCTATTGCCAAAAGGTTAAAGAAATAAGAAAACCTGTAAAACAGGTTTTTCTGTACCTACAGTAGCTCAGTGCTACAAAAAAAAGTTGCTAATATCTAGTAACTAGTAATTAAAAATTAACATTTTCTTCTCACCTCACATATAATATTGCAGCATTATTTCAGGAGGTGAGAGTATGTTTAGGTTACTGAGAAGTAATCATATTGAAATCGATTTAATACGCCGTCAATTGTTTTTTTATCAAGGTAACAATCCGGCCCGTAGTTATCCAATAGCTATCGGTAAACCTGCTACGCCAAGTCCTGTAGGGGAGTGGACAATAATAAATAAAAAAATTCTAAATTATGATAGTGTTTTTGGTAGCCGCTGGATGGGTTTAAGTAATCCCGGTTACGGTATTCACGGAACAAATAACCCTGGTTCAATAGGTAAGGCGGTTTCCAAGGGATGTATTCGTATGTATAATCACGATGTGGAAGAATTGTTCAATAAAGTCAGTATAGGAACTCCCGTCCTGATTTATAATGATGGTCGTCCCAATAAAAGTTACAATTATCAAAATGTAAACATGCCACCAGATAATCCCCCTGCCGATAACCAATACCACCATTCCAATAATAATTCAGGGAAAACTTATCAAATAAAATCCGGTGATACTTTATGGGCCATCTCCCAAAAATTTAACATACCGTTAGATGAATTAATTAAGGCTAATCCTGGTGTTGATCCCAATAATTTATTTGTGGGGCAAATTATCTATCTACCATAGTAGTTCGGGTTTTCCCGGACTTTTCTTTTGATAAAAATCTTTTATTAATAATTTCGTTAATAAGTAAAATTAAATGTTAAAATAGATATAATGTTGTTAATCACTTAGAACCGAGGTGCTTTAGATGTTAGTAATTGGCTTAATAATTTCATTTGCCTTAATATTATTTCTAGTTAAAAAGAAAGTCCCCATAGGTATTTCCGTTATAAGTGGCGGTATACTTCTGGCCTTAACAGCAGGGTTAAACCCTATAAAAATTTTAAGAATTATTATTTTTACCTTCACGGAAAAAAACACTCTGGAACTAATAGCCACTGTAATTATGATCAGTGTTTTAAGTAATGTTATGAAAGAATATGGTGTTATGGAGATGATGGTAACATATTTGGAAAAGATGTTTAAAAGCACGAAAGCTCTACTTTTTATTATCCCTTCTCTACTATCCACATTTACCATGACAGGAAGTGCCATTGTAGCGGCACCTATCGTGGATAGTTTAGGAGATAAAATTGGCCTGGTAAATCCAAAAAAAGCAGCTATCAATCTCTATGTTCGGCATGCCTGGTACTTTGTTTTACCCATATCTGTACCGTTAATTAATGCTTCTTATCTCAGTAACATTCCTATCAGAGAGCTTATGAAGGCACAATTACCAGTGGCTATAGCCTGTCTTATTGCTGCTTATCTAGTATACATAAAACCTTTAAATAATTCCGATGTTTCCGGGGATAACGAAAGCCGGGGAAGTATCATTTACAATACTATTCTCTTTACTTCACCACTTCTTGTATGTGTATTTCTTGTTTTCTGGATTCCCTTTTATATAGCCCTGGTATTAGGATGTATCCTCGCCTATTTAATTAGGAAACGAGAAAATAGATTATCCCAGGTTTTATTGAAAAGTAAGAATATACCTTTAATATTAGCAGCTGCAGGTATTATGATCTTTAAAAACATAATAGGTAATATCCCCCAATTAAAATCATTAATCCTGGAAGTAACCAGCCTGGGTATTCCTCTGGAGCTGTTAACAATAATAATAACTATATTTATTTCTTATGCTGTTGCCAATCCGACACTACTAGTAGGTATGATGTATCCTTTAATTCTGCCCTTAGTTCCTGCTGAACAACAATTAGCAATGGCAGTACTTATCTTTACTGTAGGATTTTCTGCCTATTTTATTTCTCCTGTTCACCTTTGCCAGGCATTAACTAATGAATATTTCTGTGTTTCTACAGGAGACCTTTATAAAGAATATAAAATCACCGTACCGGTGATGTTTATTTCCGGTATTCTGACCTATTTACTATTAAGATATTTTATATAGGAAAATAACTGAGGCTCAGCATCAGTTACTTTTTTACTATTGGGCAGCGTTCTGGGCCATTTTCTTCAATAATTCTATTATTAGTTCTTTTTCCTCTGGATTAAAATTATTTGTCAAAATATCAGTCCACTTTTCTCCCACTATAATTAAAGCCGGTTTTATAGCTAATGCCTTTTCCGTAACATAGATTATTTTTGCCCTTCTATCCCTGGGGCTAGGTTTTCTAACAACATAACCTTCTTGTTCTAATTTTTTTATGGCTCTGGCTGTAGTTGCTTTATCAATTTGCAATAGACTCGACAGGCTTTCCTGGCTCATTCCGTCCTTTTCCAGTAAAATTGCCAGAAAAATAGCCTGTCCGCTCCTTAGATTATACTGGTTTAATTCTTTATCTAAATAGCAATGGCCGTACCGGTACAGGATAGAAAGCCAGCGACCAAGAGATCTATCTTTATTTTCTCCCATTACTGTCCCTCCATTATTTCAACTGGGGTTCAGGTATAAATCTTTCTTGGTGTTTTTCATTTAAATTTCTTACTTCCGTTAATAACCAGATGCCTGTTAATAAAGCTGACCCTAAATCGGCAATAGGTGCAGCATATAAAATACCATTGAAACCATAAAATCTAGGAAGAATTAGTAATAGAGGAATCAAAAGTAAAACCTGTCTGGATAAAGTTAAAAACATAGATTGTTTAGGTTTTCCTACTGCCTGGAAATAGCTGGCTCCTACGACCTGAAAACCGATTATAGGTAAAAATAGCAAGAAAATAGTAATTGCCTGTGCTCCCAGTTCAATAAGCTTTTTATCTTCCCGATTAAAGAAGGCTATAAGTTGTTCAGGGAATAACCTGGTAATTATAAACCCTATAGTTACTATTACTGTTGCCGCTAAAATTGCCAGTTTTAAAGCTTCTTTGACCCGGTCAAATTTTTGGGCTCCATAATTAAAGCCAATAATGGGCTGGGCTCCCTGATTAATACCAAATACAGGCATTAAGATCAATGTTAGTATACTATTAATAATACCCATCCCGGCTATAGCCGTATCACCACCATAATAATTTAAAGTATTATTTAAAATTATATTTAAAAGACTGGCAGCAAGTTGCATGGCAAAAGGGGCGGAACCGATTGCAAAAATTTTCCCTACCATTACCGGCTGTAATTTAAAATTACTGAAACGAAGTTTCAAGGTACTTTTACCCCTTAAAAAATAAGATAATACCCATATAGCAGAAACCATCTGGGCTAAAACGGTGGCAAAAGCAGCTCCCTGTATACCCCACTTAAAGATAAAGATGAATAACCAATCCAGAATGATATTTGTAATAGCACCAATGAGCATGGTGAACATGGCAATTTTAGGATTTCCTTCGGCACGAATAAAATTATTCATCCCAAAACCAAGGGTCATAAAGACAGTACCCCATAAAATGATCTGCATATAATCCCTGGCATAAGGTAAAACTGTTGCACTAGCTCCAAACAGCTGTAAAAGGGCATTTAGAAAAATCAAGCCTATCCCTGATATAATAGCTGAAACAGTAATTAAAAGAATCATGCCATTGCCTAAAATTAATTCTGCTTCCTCAATTTTCCGCTCTCCTAATTTAATAGAAAGTAGTGATGTAGCACCAAACCCCACCAGCATGGCAAAGGCAAAAACAACTAGCATAATGGGAAAGCCGATGGTGATTCCGGCAATACCTAAAGAGCCAACACCATTACCAATAAATATTCTATCTACAACATTGTATAAAGCATTTACCAACATCCCTACAATGGCCGGAACAGAAAATTTTAATAATAATTTCGATATTTTTTCTTCTCCCAATTGCTTTGTACGATCCATATCTTTTGCCTCCTCAATTATAGCCTTTCAAAATTTTAGTTGCACATGCAACTATTATATGTATTTTTAGTTGCTATTGCAACTTTTATTTCTAAAAAGGTTGTTATATGAAATTGGAATTTGGCTTTTTAAAAGTGATGCATAGTAAGGAATATTTAAAACCCGAGGTTGCAGGTTTATACATAATACGCCTGTAACCTCGGGCTTAAAATTAACACAGCTAGGCGCCACTTTTCAAAAGCCCTTTATTTTTAGTTTTTGCGACAGGCCCAGGTCGTACAGTGCACACAACTCCCACTCCCCTGGCAAAAACCTTTTCTTTTTTCACCTTGCGGATAATTATTAGCTTGAGGAAAATTAGACCAGCCGATTAAAGCTGTAATAGATTTTACCGGTTCTAATAAGTAATTTTCATTAACTTTAATTACATCTCCTGTTTCCAAATAAGAAATTATTTCCTTTTGCTGGCTCAATTCCCAATCCCCATATCCGGGGCTAAATCTTAAAGTAGAAAATAATCCTTTAGGCAAGTTCATGCCTACCAGATAATTATGAAATTTTTCCGCCATCATCTCAATAGCATTAGAACCTAAAATATCGGCAATTGTACTCTCCCATAAACGTCCTTCTTCCAGGCAGAACTGGGAGTATTGGGGTAAATCTTTATCCAGAGTAATGGCAAATAAAGTTGCTTTTTGGCAATTTCTTAAACCGATGGCTACATAAGCACTGTCTATAAGAAACCTCCCCTGATCCAATGACAACTCCCTTTTATTTATATAGTCTACCGTCATCTCCCTCCAGAATATTTGAGGCTTAATATAGGCCTCAAGTTCTGCCAATTTTTTCTCCGTACCTGTCTGCTCAGGTATTAAAGCAGCTAAACTAGTCAGGTCAAGACTTGGGCTAAAGTTCTTTAACACTTGAACTTCACCCACTAAAATCATCCTCCTTTAATAAGGCCTCAACTAGGGCTATATCACCCATAGGAAAAACATGCACACCGGGAACAATATTTCTCATTTCCTTTAATAGCTCTTTAGCTATCTCCAGCCCTCCCTGCCTACCTTTTAGCCGAAGCCGATCAATAAGCTTAGCCGGCACATGAATTCCGGGAACATTGGCATTTAAATAGTTAGCCAGCTTAACACTCTTTAAAGGCATTATACCATAAATAAAGGGTACCGGAGGATTAGGAAATTTACTCAAAAATCTTTCTAATTGCTTAATATCAAATATGGGTTGGGTTTGAAAAAACCCTACTCCTGCTTCTATTTTTGCCTGAATCTTTTCCAACTCTTTGTCTAAATCATCGGCTGTAGGATTTGCTACGGCACCGATAAAGAAATCCGTTATATCATCAAGCTTATTGCCCATGAAATCCTGTCCTCTATTTAATATACCGGATAGTCTGGCCAGACCGATGGAATCCACATCAAAAACACCGGTAGCTTGGGGATGGTCACCCCGGGTAGGTTTATCTCCTGTTAAGGTTAGAATATTTTTCACCCCTAAAGCATAGGCACCTAATAATTCCGATTGTAATCCTAAGATATTCCTATCACGGCAAGTCAGGTGAAAAATAGTCTCCAAACCCAGTTCATTTTGAACAAGGTAGGCCAAAGCTATAGGGCTCATGCGCATTTTTGCCATGGGACTATCGGCAATATTTACTGCATCTACCAGGTTAGCCAATGGCCGGATTTTCTCATATACTCCCCAGGGGTTAGCTCCTTTAGGGGGATCTATCTCTACAGTTACCACAAACTGCCTGTTTTTAAGTTTTTCCCTTAATCTAATAATCATCTTAGTTCCTCCTTAATACTTCTACCAATTTCACAGCACTTACCGCATCTTTTCCATAACCGTCCGCTCCTGCTTCCAAGGCAAAATCACTGGTAACAACTGCTCCACCCACTATTATTTTTACATCGGGCAAATGGCTTCGCACATAATTAATAATTGCAGGTATTTCCTGCATGGTTGTAGTCATTAAGGCACTGAGAGCCAGTACTTGGGCTTTTTCTTTTTTCAGTGCAGTTAAAAAATCTTCCGCAGGTACATTTTTACCTAGATCAACTACCTTATAGCCATGATTTTTAAGCATTACTGCTACCATATTTTTACCTATGTCGTGCACATCACCTTTCACAGTACCAATGACAACAGTATCTTTGCTAACTTTCTCGCTGCCTTCCATTCTTTTTTCCAGTATTGCAAAGGCTTTTTGGGCTGTTTCGGCACTAAGCATCAGTTGGGGTAAATAATATTCTCCTTTTTCGAATTTTTCCCCAACAACATTTAGACCAGGTATTAAACCTTCATTAATAATTTGCAAAGACTTTAATCCTTCAGCAAGTAAAGTTTCAATTACTTTAACAATATCCCGGGAACCTTTAATAACCATTTGTTTTACCAGTTCTAGAGAAGGTTTTTCATCTTTAATACTTATGTGAACTTTTTCCACTTCCTGGCTGTTAAATTGTAAATAGTTAGCCGCCCTTTCGTCCCTTCCCGCTAATAAAGAGGCGCTTTGCCAGGTAGCAAGCATATTTTCATCTAAAGGATTGATAATAGCCAAATCCAATCCACTGGCAATGGCCATGGCCAGGAAGGCGGCATTAAGCTTACCCCTATTCGGTAAACCATGGGAGACATTGCTTACACCCAAGATGGTATTAACCCCCAGACCTTCCTTTACCAGTCTGATGGCCTTTAAAGTCTCACTAGGGGCCAGATCATCTGTACCAACGGTCATAACCAGGCAGTCAACATAAATATCCTTTTTAGGTATACCAAATTCACTACATTTTTTTATTATCTTTTCAGCAATTAAATACCGCTCTTCCCCTTTTTTAGGAATGCCCTTTTCATCTAAAGTTAAGGCGATTACTCCAGCGCCATAACGTTTAATTAAAGGCAGTATAGCATTCAAACTGGCCTTTTCACCATTTACCGAATTTACCAAAGCTTTACCGTGATAAGTTTTTAGGGCTTTCTCAATTACCTCAGGGTTAGTGGAGTCGACAACTAAAGGAGTTAGTATATTTTGCTGTAATAAGTTGATAATTTTTTTCATTGCCATTTTTTCATCGAGACCATGGGTACCCACATTGATATCTAATAAATGGGCACCGGCATCGGCCTGGACCTCTGCTTCAGCCTGCACCAGACCATAATCTTCCTGTCTTAAAGCTTCGGCCAGTTTTTTGCGGGCCGTCGGGTTGATCCTTTCTCCAATAATTTTTGGTAAAAGATTTGGTCCTATCCTTACCACCTTTTCTCTACTGGCTAGAGCACTACCCTTTTCAGTTTCCCGTGCATCGGGTTCAAACCCTCTTAATCTTTCCTTTAACACCCGGGTATGTTGGGGGGTACTACCACAGCAAGAACCAAATAAGTTAATCCCTAAATGGAAATATGGTTCCATGACTTTCGTAAATTCACCAGCCCCTAAGGGGTAATAAACTTGGCCATCTTTAAATTGGGGCAATCCAGCATTGGGCTGTACTAAAATCGGTAGTTTAGTATTTCTCGCTAATTCTTTGATAACAGGCAATAATTCTTCAGGCCCACCCGAGCAATTAGCTCCTACACCAGCAGCCCCTAAGCTTTCTAAAACAATAGCGGCACTTTGAGGGCTAACCCCGGTGAGAGTCCGCCCACCACTAAAGGTAAGACAGGCGATAACCGGGAGAGAGCAGACATCCCGGGCAGCTAAAAGTGCGGCCCTAATTTCTCCTAAATCACTGAATGTTTCCAAAAGAATTAAATCTGGGTCTGCGGCTGCTAAAGCTCCTATTTGCTCTTTATATACTTCATAGATATCATCAAAAGATATCCTTCCCATTGGTTCTACAAATTGGCCTGTTGGCCCTACCGAGGCGGCAACCAGGCAGTGGCAATCTTTGGTAAGGGTTTTGGCAATTTCTACTGCCTTTTGGTTAATTTCAACAACTTTATCCTTTAAACCATATTCGGCCAATTTAATAGCATTAGCTCCAAAAGTATTGGTGGTAATTACATCGGCACCGGCTTCGAGATAAGCCAAATGAACTTCTGCCACTTTCACCGCTTCTTCTATATTCATTAATTCAGGACAGGCACCTGGCTTCAATCCCTTTTCTTGAAGGAGGGTACCCATTGCACCATCAAATACTAGTACTTTTTCTAAAACATTTTTCTGGACCACTGTTCTCACTCCCTGCTAGGTGTTGTATAGCAATATAGCTTATTATATTTTATAATATCACAGTATTAAAGCCTATGGTATAAAAGTTTAAAAAAAAAGCAAGACCATAGGTCTTGCCTTAGGATAGGGGGTTATCCCTTAATACTTGGCATATAAATTTCCATAGGGCCTGGTATTGTAAGGGATTAATTTAACAAAAGGTTTTTGCATTATTTCCTGGTAATCTATATTAAAAAATTCAGCATAATTTTTTACATACTTGCTTATAATAATTAAATCCTCTTCTTCTACAGGTACTACCTTAACCTCTTTACCTAATTGGTACTCTTCTACTTCTCCCCTTAAATAGATAACTCCACCATGCATTCCTGTACCGCAAAAATCACCCACTATTTTTTCACCAGGTGGGAGATCCAAGCCCAGGACAATTTGAATTCCACCAGCCATGTATTCGGCAAAAAAGTCCCCTGCTCTACCTCCGACAACTATCACGGGATTCTTGTCTTTATATCCCTTCATATGGATACCTACCCGGTAACCAACATTACCTTTAACATAAATTTCTCCACCCCGCATAGCATATCCCAGGGTATCCCCGGCATTTCCGTGGATGATAATAATTCCATCATTCATGGTATTACCTATGGCATCCTGAGCATTACCGTTAATGATAAGTTTTAAGCCATCCATATAGGCAGCCATATCATTGCCAGGAGTACCATTAATAACCAGTGTTTGTGAACCGGAAATGCCATCCCCTATATAGCGCTGGCCATTAACATTATCCAGAACAAGTTCATTGACACCTGTTCTTAATACTTCCCTGATTCGCTCGTTCAAGTCTTTATAATAAATTCCTTTAGCATCAATAACTACTGACATCAAGCTATTCCTCCCCTCAACAACCTACTTTTTCTTAGCTCCTGGGGAAGGTCGATATAACCAAACCCATCTTTTAGAAGTACTTCTTTAAAATCTGCTACATTTATTTTATCTTTTATTAAACTGGTAACTATACCTGCTCTATCAACTTTATTTAAATAAATATATCCTACTACGACATTATCTTTCAAAATTATTTTCTTATAATAACCCTGTTCGGGAACGGATTTGACCAGGACCTCGTAATTTTCATCTTCAGACTTAATAATTCCTGCTGTAATCATTGGTAAGCCAAAAAAACCAATGGAGTTCATAGCAAAACCGCCATTAAAAATACTGATCTTGCCTGCCATGTTTAGACCAGCAGTTTCACCCTGGTTGTAAGCATTAGGTAAAATAGGTAATACCCTTTGCTGGGCATAAACAATGTCATAGCCCTCGGTCACGTCTCCCGCAGCATACACATCATCTATACTGGTCTGGCAGTAATCATTAATGACAATTCCTCTACTTACGGCAATTTGAGAATCCTTAACTATTTCAGTATTAGGTCTAACCCCTACTGCTACTACTACTATATCTGCTGCATAAGACTTGCCATTTTTAAGGCTAACACCTTCTACTTTTTCTGAACCGGTAATAGCTTCTACTGAAGTGTTTAGTTCAAATTTAATACCCTGTTTTTCCAAGTGAGCCTGCACAATACCTGCTGCATCTTCATCTAGTATGGCCGGCAAAACCCTGTTGGCTAATTCTACTACTGTTACATCTACTCCCAGGTTTGTTAAACCCTCAGCCGCTTTCAAACCAATTAAACCTGCCCCAATTATAACAGCTTTGTTTCCGACCATAACTACTTCTTTAATTGCTTTGATATCATCCATTTTAATAAATGTAAACACATTATTTTTATCTAAACCAGCCATAGGCGGAATAAAGGGTACACTTCCCGTAGCAATTAATAATTTATCATATGGTACCTTTTCATCATTTTCTAAAACAACCTCTTTATTACCCGTATCAACAGCTACTACCTTTGTACCCAGCATGGTAGTAACCTTATTTTTCTCATAAAAATCATGTTTCCGGTAGAGCATTTTATCTTCTGCTACTTTACCCGCTAAATAATAGGATATCAAGGGGCGGGAATAAGTATGATAAGGCTCATCGGAAATAAGAACAATAGGGTTTGTTTTGTCAACCTGACGAATACCTTCTACAGCACCTATTGCTGCTGCAGAATTGCCAATAATAACATAATTCATCTTTCCCACCTCCTATTTTCCTTTGGCTAAATAAAAGGGCTCTTCTCCGTATTCTAAAGCCCTGTTAGGACAATGTTCCACACAAGCCGGTACCTTACCGTTTTCACTGCATAAATCACATTTAGAAGCAACTTTATGACCCCGTTCATCCCGCTGGATAGCTCCATAAGGACAAACCAGAATACAAGTCCAACAGCCTACACATCTATCTTCTTCATTGGTTACTATCCCTGTTTCCGGATCCTTTTGCATAGCTCCTACAATACAGGCTTTGGTACAAGGAGCATCATCACAGTGCCGGCACTGCAGGGCAAAAGAAACGGGTTTATTTTCCTCCACCAAAATACGACTTACCGGAGGATTAGTATCCTTTTTAAAAGTTTTGATCAGATCATTTTTATATTTAGAATGGGCTGCTATGCAATGGATTTCACATAACTTGCAGCCAACACAGTATTCTTCCCGAGCATAAACACGTTTCACTTGTTTCCCTCCTATTCTCCTGCGGCTTTTATACCCAGAATATTTAACTCACGGTCTGTTAAACCAATACCTCTTAACATGAGACGATTGCCCCGCAGGGATTCTAAAGCATTAATACCCATGCCGCCAAGTAATTCCTCAATTTCATGGGCCCATGCTTTTAAGAGGTTAGCTGCCCGTTCAGCGCCAATTTCCGGATTAAGCCGCTTGTATAGTTGAGGGTCCTGAGTGGCAATACCCCAATTGCATTTGCCTGTGTAACATTTTTGACATAAATGACAACCCAGAGCAATTAATGCCCCTGTTCCTATATAGACAGCATCTGCTCCCAGAGCAATGGCTTTCACAATATCGGTACTATTTCTGATAGAGCCACCGATAACCAGGGATGCTTTGTTTCTGATTCCTTCTTCCCGTAGACGTGTATCAACAGCAGCCAAAGCAAATTCAATGGGTATTCCCACACTGTCCCTGGTTCTTAAAGGAGCGGCACCGGTTCCGCCCCGATAACCGTCAATAACTACTACGTCAGCACCAGCCCGAACTATACCGGAGGCAATGGCTGCCACATTATGAACAGCAGCAATTTTTACAAAAACAGGTTTTTGATATTCTGTAGCCTCTTTTAAGGAATAAATAAGCTGGCGTAAATCCTCTATTGAATAAATGTCATGGTGAGGTGCCGGTGATAAGGCATCTGTACCTAGTGGAATCATCCTGGTTTTTGAAACTTCCTCACCAACTTTTTCACCAGGTAAATGACCACCGATACCTGGCTTGGCACCCTGACCTATTTTGATTTCAATTGCAGCCCCTGCCTTCAGGTAATCTGGATTAATACCAAAACGGCCGGAGGCTACCTGAACAATAGTATGGTCACCATACTGTACCAGGTCCCTATGCAAACCACCTTCTCCAGTATTCCAGTATGTTCCAACCTGCTGGGCAGCAGCCGCCAGGGATTTATGAGCATTAAGGCTAATTGAGCCAAAGGACATAGCGGAAAACATAATGGGTACATCTAATTCCAGCTGTGGTGGGATATCTTCTAAAAGCTTCCCATTTTTTATTTTTAAGAAGTCAGGTTTTCTACCTAAATAAGTTTTCAACTCCATAGGCTCCCGTAAAGGGTCAATAGAAGGGTTGGTAACCTGACTGGCATTTAACAACATGTGATCCCAGTAAATAGGATAAGGCCTATCATTACCCATCCCGGTAAGTAAAACCCCTCCGGTTTCCGCTTGCAAATATATGGCCCTAATGGTTTCCGGTGTCCAGTTGGCGTTATATCTAAATTCTAATGGAAACCTTCTAACAGATAGTGCCCTAGTCGGGCACATTACAACACAACGGTGACAGTTAACACAATTGGCATCTTCTGAATAAACTTTTTGTTCTTCTTCATCCCATTTATGGGCTTCATTGGCACATTGGCGCACACAAACCTGACAATCAATACATCTATCTTTATCTCTTTCAATAATAAAAGCTGGTGTCATGTAATTTAAGCTCATATGTCAACATCCCTTTCTATAGTGCAACAGAATGACGTACAACTTCTTCCTCTTGTGTTTCATCAAAACAATAAAGACTTTCTTTACCATCCAGGAGGCCGATAACCGGTTCTCCACCGCGAGGAGCCCATGTTTTATCAGGGTTTTTGCATATTTCTAAAATGGCCGATTCTTCACTGGCAATGTAGAGATTGTCGCCTTTTTCCGCCGCTACTAAAGAACGTAATTTTAAACGATCATTTAAGGCCATAAAGCCATTAGTACTTCCTAGAATAATAGAGAAAGGCCCGTTAATTAACAAGCTGCTGAATACAGCCCGTAAGGATTTCATAAGTTTTTGTTGTTCCGGGTTCATTCGGGAAATTTTCGACCAGAAAGGAGCAGCAACTATATTGATGGCACTGTCTAAAGGCAATCCGAATTTTCTTAATAATAAGTCAAAAATATAGGTAATAGCTTCTGTATCGGTTTGCAAAGTACATTTATAACCATACATCTCTAAATAACGTCTATTGGCATCATAGGAGGAAATTTCTCCATTATGAACTATAGTCCAATCAAGTAAACTAAAGGGATGGGCTCCGCCCCACCAACCCGGTGTATTGGTTGGAAAACGCCCGTGGGCAGTCCAAATATATCCTTTATATTCATCCAAACGGTAGAAATCACCAATATCCTCTGGATAACCTACACCTTTAAAAGTTCCCATGTTTTTACCACTGGAAAATACGTAAGCCCCCTCTAATTCACTGTTAATTTTCATTACAAAATTTACAACATACTCGGCCTCTGTTTCATTGGCCTGTATTTGGTTAGCTTTGGGTTTAGCAAAATAACGCCAGATAAGTGGTGCTTTCCCGATAGAGCTAACATCCCTGGTGGGAATGGGCTCTGCTAGTTCAATATTGAAAAGCTTATTTAAAACAAATTCCGTTTCCTGTTTTACTTTTTTATTTTCATAGAATAAGTGAAAAGCATAGTGGTTCTTAAATTCAGGATATATTCCGTAAGCGGCAAAACCTCCGCCTAATCCATTGGATCGATCATGCATTACAGCTATAGACTTGATAATATCCCGGCCGGAAAAAACCTCACCCTTTTTATTCATAATCCCACTAATGGCACATCCTGCCGGAATTCTAACTTGACCTTCTTTTAACATATTTATAACCCCCTTTGGTTTTTTACTTATCCCCCATTGGAATTTATCTGTTTTATAACAGCATTTATTAAATGGTCATTGTATTATATCATTATAAACAAAACAATTTCTTTTACAATAGATTTTTAACAGAAATAATGTATACACAACAAATATATTGTATACAGTGTTATATAATACTTTAAGCTTAAATTATCTGTATTAATTTTAAATTTCGAAAATTTTACACATTAAAAATCCGCCTTTGGGCGGATCAGACTGTTGACAAAATATTAATACAAAAACAAACCCTTATGATATATGAAAAACAAAACATTGGCGAGTTAAAATAAATGAAAGCAGATGCTCTAAGATTTGAATTAGGCGAGTTTTGATAATTCCTTGGAGCTTTGAGTTCATTCAAAAAATTTGTCTGAGCCTGTGTAGTTTTGATAAATATATGGGGTTTGCCTACAAATGGAATCCGCCACTAGGGCGGATTATTTGTTCCTTGCTTTCCATTTGGGAACAATAGGCAAATCTTCATATTCCTCTTTAAGTATGGCCAAAATCCACAAGTCTATATATTTACCTTCAATAAATGAATGCTTTCTTAAACGTCCTTCTGCTTTAAATCCAAAATTAAGTGCAGAGTTTAGACCCAATTCATTATTATCATGTACTTTTAAATAACATTTTTCAAACCCCAGTTGATAAAAAACAATATCTAGTAGAACTATCATCATATCTATACCATAACCTGCTAAACGTCTATCTTTTTCACCTATTCCCAATACAATTTCCGCATTACCATTTTGCCTGTTTATATTCCTAATACTGGCTACCCCAATGGGTAACTCATCCTGTTTTCTGAGTACAATAAAGTTTACTTTGGTAGCTTTGGGATCATCCAATGTACTTTCCTCACGGATTTCTTGTAATATACTATCTAAGGAAATACTGGAATAGGCATCATACAATTGCCTAAACTCCTTATCCATATACCACTTTTGTAAAATTGGTGCATCCTTTTCCTGAGGCTGGCGCATAGTAATTTTGCGGCCCTTCCACATTTGTTTTCACCTCACCTTATTAGTGACTAGTTTTTTATTAATTAGATTTGTATAATATTTTTCCCCGCTATTAATTAAATTCCTTCTTTCATTATTATTATTTTACCCATATTTAAAAAATCGACTAAGTCGATTTTCAGACTATTGACAAAATATTGATACAAAAACAAACCCTTATTATTTATCAAAAACGAAACATCGACGTGTTAAAATAATTGAACGCAGAGGCTCTAAGATTAGAATTAGGAGAGTTTTGATAATTCCTTAGAGCCTTGAGTTCATTCAAATAATTTGTCTGAGCGTGTTTAGTTTTGATAAATATACATCGAAGTTATCTTTCTTCCAGGTTGATGTTGTTATTGGGGGAGACAAATATTTTGACCTGCTTTTAGATTATTTGGATTAATTCCGGGATTAGCTTTAAGAATTTTAGCTACAGTTAGGTTTGTCTCTTTGGCAATTTTATAAATTGTATCCCCAGGAGCGATCTCCCAATAAACACCACCTGGACATTTAGGAAGCTTTTTTAAATTGGATAAATTTTTCCCACCTTCAGGAATACAAATTTTATCACCTATTTTTAATTTTTCCGGACTAACATGGGGATTGGCATTAATAAGTTCCTTAAGGGAAACATTGGTTGCTTTAGCAATTTTATAAAGGGTATCTCCTCTAGCTATTTCCCAGTATACTCCGCTGGGGCAAGGCGGCAATTGTCGTTTCACGAAACAACTCTCCTTTAATTATATTTACTATAAATACCTTATGTTTATTAAGAAAAGAATGTGCCAATTTTAGGCTATTTACTAGTTCTAAGATAACTATTACTGAGTGCCCCTTATGAAGTATCTGTAAAGGGTAAAAAACCGAGCAATGCTCGGTTTTCAGACTTTTGGCAAAGTATTAAGACAAAAAAACCCCTTATTATTTATTAAAAACTACACATTAGATTCCTTGGAGCCTTGAGTTAATTCAGAAAATTTGTCTGAGCCTGTGTAGTTTTAATAAATATATATATGGGGTTTTCTACAAAATGTATAGTCTATAGACTATTAGCTTTTTTAAAATCTTGTTAAATATTGATCCAGCTCCCATTGGTGTACCTTGCTGCGGTATTGATCCCATTCCCATGTTTTAGCATCAATATATCTATTATAAACATGTTCACCTAAGGCCTTTCTGATTACTTCATCTTTTTTAAGCTCCGCAATAGCGGTAATCAGGTTATGGGGTAAACCTTCTATCCCCCTGGCCTCTCTTTCCTCTTCAGTCATTTCATAAATATTAGCATTAGTTGGTGCAGGTGGTTTAATTTTTTGTTCAATTCCATTGAGACCAGCTTGTAAAACAACAGCCAGGGCAAAATAAGGGTTACAGGAAGGATCAGGGTTACGCAATTCAATTCGGGTAGAAGGACCTCTTTTGGCAGGAACCCTAATTAAAGGACTTCTATTTCTAGTTGACCAGGCAATATAAACGGGTGCCTCAAATCCGGGAACCAACCGTTTATACGAGTTTACAGTAGGATTGGTGATAGCAGTAATGGCTTTGATATGTTTCATAACCCCACCCATAAAATAATAAGCAATTTCCGATAGTTGTTCTTCACCATTAGGATCATAAAAAGCATTTTTACCATTTATACCTGAAAGAGAAATATTGGTATGCATACCTGAACCTGCAATACCATAAACTGGTTTAGGCATAAAAGTAGCATGTAAACCGTGCCGCTGAGCTATAGTACGAACTACATATTTAAAAGTCATGATAGAATCAGCTGATGAGACGGCTTCATCATATTTAAAGCCTATTTCATGTTGTCCAGGTGCTACTTCATGGTGGGAAGCCTCTACCTCAAAACCCATCTTTTCCAGGTTCAAAACCATATCTCTTCGAGCATTTTCTCCCAGATCTACAGGTGTTAAATCAAAATAACCGGCTTTATCATGGGTAATGGTAGTGGGTACACCTTCGTTATCGGTATGAAAAAGAAAGAACTCACACTCAGATCCAGCATTCATTTTAAAGCCCATTTCTTGGGCACGCTTGGTGGCTCTTTTTAAAACATATCTGGGATCACCTGCAAAGGGAGTACCATCAGGATTATAAATATCACAAATTAATCTAGCCTCTGCACCTTCCTGAGGTAGCCAGGGAAAAACTACAAAGGTATTGGGATCCGGCCTTAAGTACATATCAGATTCCTCAATTCTGACATAGCCCTCAATAGAGGAACCGTCAAACATCAACTCACCGGCTAAAGCTTTTTCCAATTGTTTTTCTGTTATAGCAACATTTTTTAGCACACCGAACATATCAGTAAACTGAAGTCTTATAAATTTTACGTCATATTCTTTGGCTAATTTTAAAACATCTTTACTGTTTAGACTAGACATCTAAAAACCTCCCTAAAAAAAAATTAGACACTCACCAACTAACAGGTAGCCCTGTTGTTATGAGCGCCGTTGCTCTTCTCCGTAATTGTTTTACCTTTGTCTTTATTATAAAAACCATTCTAGAAATTAGCAAGACAAAATTACCAGCGCTCATTATATCAAAATCTTCAATTTTATTCTTCGAGGCAAGCCTCGAAGTTATAACTCATCCATTAATATTATAGCTTCCGCTACTTTTTTCATAGGTATACGCTTCTCCATACTGCTTTTTCTCAGCTTATTATAAGCTGCATCCTCCGCCAGGCCATATTTTTTCATAAGTATACCCTTAGCCTTCTCTATTATTTTTCTACTCTCAAGAGTATCTTTTAGATCGGCAACCTCTTTTTCCAATTTCTTTTGAGTTTTATACTGGATTAAAGCTAAGTTTAATGTATTGATTAATTGGTATTCGGTAATTGGTTTTAACAACACTCCGAATAAGGATTTAGGCGGGTTACTTCCCGTATCCACATGATGCTGGCTTAAAAGAACTACCGGACCCAGATTTTCATCTGCTATAATTTGGGCCAGCTGTAATCCATTCATTCCCTGTAATTCATTATCTATTAAACTGATGGCAACTTCCTTACTCTGTAAAGTCCTCAAAACCGAATAGGCATCATCAAGGGAAGCAATAATTTGATAGCCATGGGAGGTAAGAATTTTTTTAAGTTTATTGCTTTGTTGCTGGTTCTTGACTGCAATTAGAATACCCTTTTGCATTTATTTACCTCCATATTTATAAGTAAAAATATTTTACCATGAATTAAATTTAAGTGGTAGTTCAAGAAAAATATCCAGGGTATAAATTCATACTCTAAAGAAAAAATGGCCCAGAGGCCATCATAGATAGAGTGAGGGAATTAACTTTATTTAAAGATCCCCGCTAAAATTGGGAATGACTTTTTAAACCATTGTACTATTTTAAAACTTACCCTAATTTTGTTTTTTTCAAACTTTTCCGGTGTATTTAAATGATATCCATTTTTAACTTTAGATATATTTCCTGCATCCTTTTCTATTTCTACAAAACATAATGGAGGAAATAAAACACACCACCAGTTTGCCCCCTTCCCTTCGCCAATTACTACCCTTACAGCTTCGTACTCACCTGCCGGTAAACTGAAGCTTCCGTAATATTTTGTGGGAAAATAAAATCTGCCATACTGAGCTTCTGCATCATAATTACTTCCCAGGCTTATTAAAGTCTTTTCGGCTATTTTCTCAACTTGCGGTAAACTGTTTATAAGTATTTTTCTACTCTCTTCAATACTTTCAGATTTGGCAAACTTATAGGCTATTTCCTTTACTATGGCGTCTTTAACTTTATATTTTAAAGCCTGATCGTCTCTACTGTCACTATTGGCCAGTACATGTAATCTAATTAGATCATTTTGGGCCTGACCGGGAGCTTCCCCTACCGGACCTCCACTGCCAGAAATAAAAATTGTAAATAAAAGAATTATAATTATCATCATCTTTTTTTTCATCTTTTCTACCTCCCGGCTCATTCTTAGTTTTAGTATTGCCAGGAAGATTATCCTTTATTCATAATTGTGTAGTAAAAAGTGAATAAAACTAAAAAATCTAGGCTCTTTTGTTAGAGCCTAGACTTTTTCTTATCCTTTTCCAACAACACATGGAATTTTAATTGTTTGACCTATTCTTAATCTATTGGGATTTATGCCGGGGTTAGCCCTTAATATATCATGCCAGGTTATTCCTGGTACTTTGTTTTGGAACATCATAGCTACTTTAGCTAGAGTGTCACCTGCTTTGATTGTATAAGTATAATATCCTTCCGGTGGGCATTCATCAGTTGGTGGAATCACCGGTTTGACCGCTTCTTTTACATCTACCACTACGACAAAATCTTTCATTTCAAAGGCACGCACACAGATTTCCAATATTGCAATAGCTCTAATTATTGAAGTTTGACAGGACTCACCTTCTAATTTAAGGTCTGTATATTCTACTCTTTCAGTAACATCAACCATAGTATCTTCTGTTACACCATCAAAATGTACAAAGGATGTAAATGGAATATCAGCACTGGTTTCTCTAAGTTCTTGATCACCTTCACATGCTACATAATAGGCTTGAACATGAATTACACCTTTGACAATAACTTTATTTTTGATTTTTTCATAAGTTACATTTCTAATTCTAGCTGTTAAGTTCCTTGTTTTCTTAACTAATACTCCTTCAACATCATCCGGTGCATTTACATCAATGGATTGATTCACATTTTCTTGGTGACATTCTTTACCAATTATGTCTTCAACCCTTATTCTCCGTCTATCAACTGTAGCTCCTTTTACATTTGTGACTATATTTAACTCTACTAACTCAGTTACTTTTACGAAAATTTGTAATATACAATTTGATTTTACTCTGGTTGTAGGAGCTTCACCAATTAAATTAGCCTCACAAAATTCAACTTTACATTTAATGTAGGCATCCATATCCGGTTCTGCTCCCGGAATATCTACCACTACTGAAAATTCATCATTAAAGGATTGTTCTTGTACAGTATCATCCGCATCATCTACATAGTAAATTTGCTTGTGTAATGTACCCCTAACGATTACTTTTCCAGGCAAAATTTCATAGTCCAGATCGCGGCAAACCGCTTCTATATCGTAAATCTTACGGGCATCCTCATTTAATGTATGTTCTGCAGGAATGGTAGCCTGTTTTTCTTTTTCGCCTACAACACTCTCCACTTTAAATAAATCTTTTTCTACCGTAATGCCAGGTCCGGTAACATCTGTAACCACATCAAGCTGTACTAGTTCTATAACTTTTACAGAAACACTTATCACTGCTGCTTGATGGATAGTATCGGTGGGAAATGTACCATTAGCAGGATTTGTATCAATAAATAACAGCTGGGCATCCACCATTGCATCCATTCCCGGTTTTGCACCTGGAATATGGACAAAGTCTGTAAAATCTTCTCGCGCAACTGTAAACTCCCTAACTACATATTCCCCTTCTGCAATATAAAATATTTGCTTATGCAATGTACCTTTGACGATTACTTTATTAGGTAATATTTCATAATCCAGTTCAACAATTTCTGCATCAACATCAGCTATCTTTCTTACAGTAACCGGTTCCGCATCAGGTGCTTCTCTTATCTGGATATTACGTACTACATCAAACTGAGCAGTACCTTCCCCTATAACATGTTGTACTTTTATTTTCCTTTTATTTTGGGTGATAGGCATATTTATAATTTCCTCCTTTCAAAATTCATAAGATATCTCAGTTTAATATATGATATGAATAAATAAATGTGACTAGAAAAAAATAACAATTATTAAGAATCTTTTACCATTAAAACCAAGGATTTTTTATCCGAAAAAAAGAGTTACTGCATTAAATGCAATAACTCTTTATCCTTTGACCAAAGTTGATTTTTTAATAACCTATAAACATTTGAGTAAACATCATGCCATAGGGACCACCTTCAACGATACCTATTCCAATATGTGTAAAATTAGGATTAAGTATATTACGCCGGTGTCCGGGAGAATTCATTAAAGCATTGTGGGCACCAGGAACACTATAATGTCCTGCTAAATTTTCGCCGGCAAACCTGTAATCAATTCCAAAATTATCCATCATCTCAAAAGGGCTTCCATAGGTAGGTGAGGTATGGGCAAAGTAATTGTTAACTATCATATCCTGAGATTTTAATCTCGCTACTTTAACCAGGTTTTTATCCATCATTAAAGGCCCAACTCCCGCTTCTTCTCTAGCCTTATTAATAAGGGCTAACATTTCATACTCTTTTTGTTGTTGGAAATTATTACCAGGTGCTGGATTAGGTTGTGGTTCTGGTTCAGGGTTAGGTGTTGTGTTTTCAGCTCCTAAAAAGATTTCTACCATTATATACCCGTAACGTGAACTTTTAACAATACCTATACCTGCCTCCTGAATATTTGGATTTAAAATATTTCCTTTATGTCTAGTGGTAGCCATTAGGGCATTATGGGCAGGCTCAACAGCATGAGCAGCAACTATACTTTCAGCCATTGTTGAATATTTAATACCCTCTTTACTTATTATCTCTAAAGTTCTACCATAAATAGGTGAAATGTATCCCAGGTAATTGTTTTCTTCCATATCCCTTGCTTTTAAGCGGGCAATTTTGGTTAATTTATCGTTAATAGTTAAACTGGGCAGACCATTTTTAACCCGATCTTTATTGATTAAATTTAACATTTCCTTTTCTAATAAAACCTCACTATTGTGAGTATCCGGTTGTGGCTGAGGTTGAGGCTCCCGTTTCTGCTCTGGTTTTGATTCAGGATGGGGTTGAGGTTCGAGTTCTGGTTTGGGCTCCGGCTTATTTTGCTGTGGTTTTACAAAAATCTCTACTATATTGAAGCCATACTTACCTCCTGCCTCGACAACTACTCCCAATTCTTTAAATTCAGGATTTAAGATTATGGCTTTATGTCTCGCTGAATTCATTAAAGCATCGTGGGCAAGTTTTACATCAGGTGAGCCAACTATGTTTTCCTTTACTTCAGCAAAAGAAATATTTAAGGCTTTTAACATATCGTCTATGTAACCATAAGTAGGGGACCTGTGGGAAAGATAATTTTTATCTATCATTTCTTTTGCTTTTAACTCTGCAGCATTCATTAAGTCTTCATTTAATTTAAGTTTCTCTAAGCCGTTTTTTTCCCTTTCAGTATTTATTAACTCTGCTAAATACTTTGTCCAATGTTTATTTTCATTACCTTCTTGGTTTTCCTCATCGAGCTGTATATTACTAGGCTGCTGCTGAAAATTGGGTTGTCCTACAAACAGTTGCGTAAACATCATCCCATAAGGACCACCCTTGACAATTCCAATACCAATATGGGTGAAAGATGGATTTAAAATATTTTGCCTATGTCCGGAGGAATTCATTAAGGCATCATGGGCCCCCGGGACTGAATAATGACCTGCAAGATTCTCTCCAGCAGTACTATAAGAAATACCAAACTTTTTCATCATATCAAAGGGACTTCCATAAGTTGGTGAGGTATGGGCGAAATAATTTTTCTCAATCATATCAAGAGATTTTAGTCTTGCTAATTCTACTAATTGAGGCGTCATTTTCAAAGGAGCAACTCCCGCCTCTTTACGGGCCTGATTAATATAGTTTAGCATTTCATTTTCAAACTGGGTCTGGTTAAATTCCTGTGTTTGTTGTAATAGATATGTATTTTCCTGGGCATAAACGGGCGATAAATTAAGTACAAGTACCAGTAATAAAGATATTACCAGCAATATAGATATGTATTTTTGATTTTGCAAAATTTTCTCCTCCTTGATGATGAGATATAGATAACTATTATTATTTTAAGCTTGCCTAATTTAGTAAGACAAATAAGCCATAAATCCATGACAATACTTATGGCTTATTTAGCAGCTAAATATTAAAATTTTTAATTGTTTAGATATTATTAAATGGACATGGTAATAATAAACAAGGATATATTTACTAAGAAAAACCGACTTTGTCGATCTTTCAGAAACCTACTGTAGCTACAGTGCTACCGTGCTACAGTGAATAAAAGATTAAGATTGAAGGTTAGCCCAAAAGTTATGCTTTCTTTGACTTAAAAAAAACGACATTTCCTGGGAAATGTCGTCATTATTTATGCTTTTTCACTGATGAAATTTATATCCTTGCCATCTTTATTTACAGTAAGAACTACCGTTTCAGTTAGGATATCTGCATAACTAAAGGAAACTCGGCGTTCTATAGATTTTTCATTTATTCTCACCACAAAAAGATTGGGGTAAGTACTTTCTAAGACACCGGTTCTTTCTACCACTTTTTTCCTACCACGGTTAGCTTTTACTTTAATACAAGTGCCTACATAAGGCTCAAGATCCTGCTTAATCTCAGACAAAATCTTGCGTGCAGACAAGTGATCACCTTCTTTCACCTAATAGACACTTCTATTATACTACCCCGGGGTTATTTTGTCAAATTTAATAGATTATTATACAGGACACTCTTGGTAATTGTCAATAAAATATTTTTGTTTTAATATGGCGATTTTGGGTATCCCATGCGAAATCTACCACGGGATTCAATACCACCTACTCCCTCAATACCTGTAATGGTATTATTTAATATATCCTTTAAGGAGACTACCTCATTTATTGAACTATAAGCAATTTTTTCTACAATAAATACTGGATCAAAGGCATGAATAAGTACTCTTTGGGGAGAAGATGCAAAATTGGCACCAGCTTCGATTAAAGCTTCATAGTGAGATTGACATGCACCAGCAAAAATTATTAAATCATCCCTCCCGGGTTCATATTCTCTGGCTTTACGTACAGCCTGAACGAAATGTTTAGAATGGCGGTAATTGTTTATATCCGAAAAATCTTGTTTATTTTTTATTAAACCATCATGCCCCGTCATTACTAAAATATCAGGAGTATATTCAACAAGATATTTTAATACTTCTTCGGGCTGTTTGGTTTCAGGTACATAAAAACCACTTGCCTTAATACTTAGCTGGGAATAGGTTGTCATACATAAATCTAAATATTCCTTGTCCCCATCTAAATGAAGAACACTACCTGGAAGTTCAAAATGTTCAACTTCTATTTGTTTTTTCGTCGACTTTCCCCTTAACAAAAAATTTTCGCGGTCTATAAGCCTCCTTTGAAATATTCTTCTCATCATTTCACTATTCTGTTTAAGAAAATTCTGACGATAAGCACTTATTTCCGAGGGAGTTTTTTTTTCTAAATCACTTAAAGGAGCATCAGCATAAAGTCGCAAATCAATTCCTCTTAATAAAGCTACGGGTTTACCTTCATTTTCTATTAAATCTTCAACTTTAAATAAAATGTCCATCCCATGGGATTTACGAGCAACAATATCTCCAATTTTAATTGTACTCATTTATATAAGCCCCCTAAAAGTTTCTCTTCAATATCCTATGTTTTGCGAAATTAATTTGTGTTGTACTTAAGCACAAATAAACTAACGTTACTCATAAGATAAAAGAAAAATAGACTTCTTCGTTCTTTAAATGTCATTATGACCCGACACGTTTTTTGTATATATAAAATTTCACTCAAAAGTGTTTGCTGGACACTGAGCACTGGTCACTGGGGACGAATATTTTTTACACTCATACACCAGCTAAGGGGGTTTTAGAATGATTTCCATAGTTATACCTGTCAAAAACGAAGAAGAAAGTATTTCCAAAACATTAGATAATTGCTCCGATTTGCCTGCCAATTATATTATTACTGTGCTAAACGGATGTACTGATGCTTCAAAGAAAATTATTGAAAATCACCCTTTAAAAACCAAAATACACCTTATTGAATTTTCTCAACCACTAGGTATTGATGTACCTCGTGCCATAGGAGCAGCTTATGCATATAAATTAAATTCACAAGTGGTTTTGTTTTTAGATGGTGATATGCAAGGAAAGATAGCAACCCACTTATATGAACTTATTACCGCAGTTTACCAAGAGAACACTGACATGGCACTTACTAACTGTTATCCCTATATTTCTATTAGATCTACCATGGCCAGCACTGTTCTTAATTATAGAGAAAAATTAAACCGCCGATTAGGAGTATTTGCTGATCTTGGCCTGGCCAGTCCTTCTCACGGTCCCCACGCAGTTTCCAGAATATTATTAGAAAAAGTTCCTTGGAGGTTCCTGGCTATACCTCCTTTAAGCCTGGCCATGGCAGTTATTAATAACCTAAATATCAAAGTAGCTACATCATTACCTCACAGTCTCCTGTTTTCACAAGCAAGGAATGAAACTCATAGTACACTTATTGCAGAAACAATAATAGGTGATTGCTTGGAAGCTTTAAATTATCTAGAGGGGTTACCCCCTTTACGAGAAGAAAAGGGTATCCATTATCTAGGCTACCACCCGGAAAGGAAATTCGATGTTTTGGATAAGTATGTAGAATCACTGGGAATTGGAAAAATAGTGGAATAGTGAAAAATTAAAACCGTTTAATGTAAAAATGATTTAATGTATAATTAAACACTGGAGGGTGTTCAAAAATAGTAGGTAGCTAGGCACTAATGGGGGTCAAAACCGGAGGCGTATATTAATACATTGAGGGTTTTGACCCCTTTTGGGAACCACACCTTTTATAAAGCAAAGACATGTTTGCCTATTTGTTTTATAATTGGTCTAGACCAAATCCACTTATTGGTAGCAGTTACTGGATTCCAATAGTATAGTGCTCCACCTGTGGGGTCATAACCGTTAATTGCATCCCGAACAGCTCTAATAGCAGTGGCATCAGGTGTCAGCCAGAACTGGCCGTCATTGACCGCTGTAAAAGCCCAAGGCTGAAAGATTACTCCCTTTACAGTATTAGGGAAATCCTGGCTTTCCATACGGTTTAAAATTACCGCAGCGATTGCTACTTGACCGGTATAACTTTCTCCCCTTGCTTCTCCATATACAGCCCGGGCCATTAAATAAATTTCATCTTGAGTAAAATTATAATTACCATAACTGCGAGAAGACTTTATAGAGCTAGTACCCACTGGTATTCTCAACCTTTGACCTACCTTAATAGTATCACTCCATAAACCATTGGCATTCTTAATAGCGTCAATTGTTGTGCCATAACGCTTGGCTAAAAGAAATAACGAATCACCTGCCCTTACAGTATACAAACTACTGGCCCCAGGCTTAGCAGGTACCTTTAAATTCATACCAGGATAAATAGTTGAGTTATACAGTTTGTTTTGCTGCATGATAGATTGATAAGATATTCCAAATCTTTGTCCAATTAAAAACAAGGTATCACCTGGAACTACAGTGTAGTTCACAGCAAGTACAGGAATAGCCATAGTCCCAATTAGCATAAAAGCTAAGATCATAATGCTTATTACCTTTTTATAACTCACAAACTTGCCCCCTTTTTAGCTTTTATAAGTGACAACTTCATTATATCCACGAGTGTGGATAATTTCAGCCTACAAATAAAGGAAAGAAATGAAAAATCTAGTCACCCTCCAAGAAATGACTAGATTTCCACAATTCAGAAAGCAAAACCTTAATCTTTACTTTGTATGTCTGTCAGCTACTTTAGAAGCACCAAAGGAATTTGGCTTTATTTTGGCAACCAACCCAGAACCCGTTACCATTCCCACAATCTCCCTTATTAAATTTCTGGTTTCACCATTATTACCAATATCCACATGAACCTCTAAATTAACCTTTTCCAGTAATCCGCTGGTTGCTAAAAACTCTTTAAGGTGAGTGCTTATCTCCAAACTAAGGGCAGTCTCATAAAAAATTTTTTGGCGTAAACTTTTAATATACCTTCTAGGTTCCTTACGATAATAGTATCGAGCACCTCTACCCTGTCTATGGATAATTATTGCCGAGACAAATACTGTTTCATTTTTGGTCATGGAATCGGTCCCAACAATAATCTTGTATTGATTTTGGGGACATTCAATAATAAAATTATTAATATCTGCAAAAACCTGTTCCATAGAAATTTTGCCAAGGGAAGGACTAGAAAATTGCATAAATCTGCCCCTTTCTCAGTCAATTTCCGATAATCCATTGGCCACCTTCACAAATTCCTCCAATGTTAAGGTTTCTCCCCGTCGTTTAGGATTTATATTACATTTGTGTAATACTTTAGAAATTTTTTCTTTATCCATATCCAATACTTTTAAAGCATTAATTAAGGTTTTCCTTCTTTGGTTAAAAGCTGCCTTTACTAACTTTTTTAGTATATCAATATTATGAACTTGATAAGGAGGTTCCTCCCTAATTTCCAAATCAACCACAGCTGAATCTACTTCAGGTCGAGGTGTGAATACATTTTTTGAAACATAGAAAGCAATTTTGGTCTTAGTATAAAAATTAATACTCACAGTCAGAGCTCCATAATCCTTTGTTCCGGGTTTAGCATTAAATCTTTCCGCTACTTCTTTTTGGACCATAATAACTATTCGTTTGATACAGAATCCACTTTCTAGAAAATGCATTACCAGTGGTGAAGTTATGTAATAAGGTAGATTGGCTACTATCTTATAAGGCTTTTTTGTTCCAGTAGTATCTTCAACTACTTGATCTAAATTTAATTTAAGGGCATCACCCTCAATCACTTTAATATTTTCAATACCGGACAGATTTTCGTTAAGAATGGGGATTAAGTCCTTATCTATTTCTATAGCAATAACCATTCCTGCCTTCCTGGCTATAGTTTTTGTTAAAGTACCTGCACCTGGCCCAATTTCTACTACGACATCGTCAGGAGTTATTTCTGCAATATTTACTATTTTATTTAATATTCCATGGTCGGTAATAAAGTTTTGCCCGTATTTTTTCTTGAATCTAAAATTATGTTTATCTAAGATTTCTTTTAAGCTCATAATTTATCATGTCCTTCTATTTGTAATAAAGCGGCCTCTATTTCCCATTTTGGGATATTATAATAATTAAGCCTGCGTAAAAACTGTTTGGCATTAGTATATCCAATTCCTAATATTTGACCTAATTTTATACGGCGCTTTCCTCCATAAGAAGATCCTATTAAACCCCAACGGTATAAATCTTGCACAGTATAAATTTTTTCTTCATTTTTTTGTTGGACTTTAGCCTGGAGAAGAGCATTTTGGATTGCCTGAACATTTGCATATTCAACACCTATTTTTCCTGTTTCTCTACATCTGGCCTGGTCTTGAGTCAAATAAGCATGTTTACAGGAACCAACTCTGTTACTAATTATGGACCGAATCTTTTCCCCGGGATAATCAGGGTCTGTTAAAATTACTATTCCACAACGTTCTGCCGCTTTTTCTATCTTCTCTAGTATTTCTTCCGTAATTCCCATTCCACAGGTAGTAATTATCTCTGCATCAACTGCTCTTTTAACAGCATTAATATCATCTTTACCTTCAACCACAATTACTTCTTTTATCCTCATTATACTTTTCCTTTCATTAATAATTATTATAATTTAATACTGTAATTTTTATATTACCATACTATTAAGTTTTTCGAAAAAACTTTGTCTACTGGAAAATCAAGGTCAAAAACGAGCATAACAAGGAGCAAAAAGGGGCCAAGACCCGGTTTGTTATTTTGTTAATAAGAATAGTGGCTGTTTTAAAGCAAGTATAGCAAGGCAACTTTTAAGTCCGAGGCCGCAGTCGCATAAGTAATACGTCGAGGACCTCGGGCTTAAAAGCAACGCAGCTAGACACCGCTTTAAAGCAGCCACTCTTAGTCGGAGCCGAGTATATAAACCCTAACCTTACGCCTACCCCAAAACAAGCATTCTCTTCTAGTTTCCATAAACAAATCAATTTTATTTCCTTTTATAGCTTTACCTGTATCCTCGGCAATTCCATAACCATACCCTTCAACCCACAACCTGGTTCCCAAAGGTATAATATTTGGATCTACGGCAATAGTACCTACCTCTGGATAAATCCCAGTAAAGGTAGTATTTCCTGTATGAGTATAAGCAGATGCTTCCATAGTTAAAATTTCCTTGGCATGAATTGGCCTACCAGAAGCCATTACCACCTTAGTCCGTTCGCCTTTTAAAATTATTTCTGGTCTGGGAGATTTTATAGTTTGTTCCGAGAGAAGTTCTCTATACTTTTCTTCTCCTTCCTCATAAATAACCTTATACTTAACTTCTTTAAAACCCGGTTGGCCTTTTTGGATAGTTTTTGTAAACCCTTTTGTGATTTTCATGGTGTTTTTAAATTCTTGCGTAAATGGAATTTTTTCTACTTCAGTAATGATTTCTTCATGACGGCGAATTACTTTTACATAACAGGTATCATCGAAATTTTTAATACTTAGAAAGTCCTTTTCACCTAATTGAATTTTCTCTTGTTCTATAACCTTTTCAACATCTTGGTCAAAGGAGTAAAACTCCTTTATTTCACCATCTACTTCCACAACATAATGATACAAATTTATGTCGTCCAAATTAAATTCCGAAGATGTCCATTGTGAAGGTTCGGAATAGAGTATTGCTGTTGTTAATAAAACAAGCAATAATAACTTTTTCATTAACTCTCCCCTTTTATTCCCCAAACCATCTATATTTATTACCTTTGTTACAATATAATATGCATTTACCAAATTAAGGGGAAATAAAAAAGAAAAGGTTTTTAATTAACTAATTCCAAATATTTTCATCCCATTTTCTCTGGTCACAGTTGCTACTTCTTCATAAGTAATCTTTTTAATTTCTGCAATTTTTTCAGCGACAAGTTTTACAAATCCGGGTTCATTTCGCTTTCCCCGGTAGGGGTGGGGAGTTAAATAGGGGCAGTCTGTTTCTATAAGCAGTGATGTTAAAGGTGCCTTTTCCACCACCTCCAATATTTTTCGAGCATTTTTAAAGGTAACTGGACCACCTATAGAAATATAAAATCCTAAATTCAAAACTTCTTTGGCCATTTCCCAACTGCCGGAATAGGCATGGAATACTCCTCCCACCTCAAAAGCCCTTTCTTCTTTAACTATTGTTAAAACATCCTGGTGAGCATCCCTGTCATGAATAATAATGGGTAGCTGTAAATCCTTAGCCATACCTATTTGGTGTCTAAAAACATCTCTTTGCACATTTCGAGGTGAATTATCCCAATAATAATCCAATCCCATTTCACCCAGAGCGACAACTTTAGGATGCCGGGCTAGTTTATATAATTCATCCCAAAGATATTTATCTCCGTCTTTAGCATCATGGGGATGCAGGCCAACTGAGGAATAAATAAAATCATATTTATCAGCAAGAGCTATAGATTTTTGTGCATGAAGCAAGTTATAACCTACGTTTAAAATAAGGCTAACCCCTTTCTCCCTGGCCCGCTTTATTACCTCTACTTCATCACCTTTAAACTTTTGATCTTCTAAATGGGCGTGTGTATCAAAAAGCATTCTATTACCCCTTACTTAACCTTGCTACCTATAGGCAAGTTTTTGTTAATAGTTAAAACTTCCAGATCATCCTTCGTGGAAGCGGCCAGAATCATACCCTGGGACATGATACCCCGTAACTTGGCCGGTTTAAGGTTGGCAACCAGCACCACCTTCTTACCAACCAAATCTTGTGGTTCATAATATTTAGCAATTCCCGATACTATTGTCCGTATTTCATCTCCCAATTTTACTTCCAGCTTTAAAAGTTTATCAGCTTTTTCGACCTTTTCGCAATGGATTACTTCAACTACCCGTAAATCGAGCTTAGCAAAATCATCAATTGTTATTTCTTCCTTTATAGGTTCCATTTCTGAAACATTTACCTGTTCCACAGTTTTAACTTCCGGTTTAAACTCTAATATTTTAGGGTCTATCCGAGGAAAAATGGCTTCTTTCTTGGAAACTTTGCTTCCTGGTTTGATTAAGCCCCAAGCCTTGGCGTCATCCCATTTACTATTACTAAAATCAAAACCTATTTGCTCAGAAACTTTAGCCGGTAACAAAGGCATAGCAGGAATTAAAAGAATCGTACTAATTCTTATTGTCTCTAAAAGATTATAAAGTACAGTACCTAATCTACCTTTTTCTTTTTCTTCTTTAGCTAAAATCCAGGGCATCGTTTCATCAATATATTTGTTAGCCCTATTAATCAGTTTCCAAATAGAAGCCAGACCATTGGCAAAATCCATGTTTTCAATAAAGTTTTCCGCTTCCACCGGTACTTTAGCGGCCAGTGATTTTAAGTCATCATCAAATTCTCCTGAAACATTTCCTTCCGGAATTATTCCACCAAAATACTTATCAACCATAGCCACCGTTCTACTTACCAGATTTCCAAAATCGTTGGCCAGGTCGGTATTACATCTTTGGATTAAAGCTTCTTCTGAATAATAACCATCTGAACCGGCAGGAATTTCCCGCAATAAAAAGTACCTAATAGCATCTACTCCGTATTTATCAATTAAAACATTGGGGTCTACTACATTACCTTTAGATTTAGACATCTTACCACTTTCTAATAACAACCAACCATGACCGTAAACCTTCTTAGGTAAAGGTAAACCAGCTGCCATCAGTATAGTAGGCCAAATAACGGTGTGAAAACGAACAATGTCTTTTCCGACCAAGTGAATATCGGCAGGCCAGTATTTTTGGTAAAGCTCATCATTCTCAGTTCCATAACCTAAAGCAGAAATATAATTGGTTAAAGCATCGAACCAAACATAAATAACATGCTTCTCATTAATAGGTACAGGAATACCCCAGTCAAAGGTTGTCCGGGAAACACATAAATCCTCCAATCCTTGTTTAATAAAATTTACCATCTCATTTCTACGGGAAACAGGCTGAATAAAATCAGGGTTCTTTTCAATATATTCTAATAGCTGATCCTGATATTTAGACATTTTAAAGAAATAACTTTCCTCTTTTATTAATTCTACAGAACGCCCGCAATCGGGACAATTACCTGCATTTAATTGCCTTTCTGTAAAAAAGGTCTCACAGGGAGTACAGTACCAGCCTTCGTATTCTGATTTATAAATATCACCATTTTCATAGATTTTTTTAAAAATATACTGAACTACCTTTTTATGCCTTTCATCAGTAGTGCGGATAAAATCATCAAAAGAAATATTTAGTCTAGACCATAGTTTTTTAAAACTGGCTACAATATTATCTACATAAGCTTTTGGTTCAATATTTTGTCCTCTTGCTGTTCTCTCAATTTTTTGACCATGTTCATCAGAACCTGTTAAAAACCAAACATCATAGCCTTTAATTCTTTTATAACGGGCCATAGTATCCGCCATTACTGTAGTTAAAGCGTGGCCAATATGTAGATTAGCACTGGGATAATAAATAGGTGTTGTAATATAAAAAGTTTTTTTCTCTGGCATTAGAATCAACCTCCTAATTTTAATTATTAGTATTATGAGTTAGTTCATAGTTAGAAAAAATACTATCAACTATGAACCATCAACTATAGTATTAAATAATAAAAGCTTCCTACCCCGTACAGGGACAAGAAGCTCTCGTGTTACCACCCTGCTTCATTTCTGGCTTGCGACAGAAATCTCAGCATCTTCTCGAAAAGATATAATGAGAAGAAAAGCTCTCTAACGGAAGCAAAACGGCCAGATGGCAGCTCCAGATCCATCTTCACCATCTTTCTCCAGTATGGGCTTCCACCTAATCCCATTTCTCTGGTCCTGGTTACTTAATGGTTACTCAATCCTTCATAACTTTAAAAATATAGATTAGTTAAAATTTAGTATAATGGATAATTCAGTTTAATGTCAAGTTTTGCCGATTTTGTCATAATTACTCGAAAATAATTACCATTATTATTATTTTTTTTCAAAAAATTAGGAAAAAACCTTGACTTTTACTGGAAGTATTGGTATCATCTAGTTGAGTGGATGTCGAAATATGTAGGAAAGAGGGGGATAAGAGTGAAATCTACTGGTATTGTTCGTAAGGTAGACGAGCTGGGTCGGGTGGTTATTCCCATTGAACTACGCAGAACTTTAGGCATTGATGAAAAAGATGCCTTAGAAATATACGTAGACAATGAAAAAATCATCTTGAAAAAATATGAACCAGCTTGTGTTTTTTGTGGTAATGCGGACAACATTCAGAACTTCAAGGGTAAGCTTGTATGTAGTGAATGTGCTCATGCAATGGCCTCAAATGCAGGTTAATAATTACATAAAACAAGTGCCTTTTGGCACTTGTTTTTTGTTACTTATCTTTAACCATAAAAATCTGATATAATTCCCTTTTACTGATGTCGGCTTCCTTAGCCACTACTTTAATTGCTTCTTTAGTTGACAATCCCTTGTTTTCCAGTCTTTTAACTTCCTCTAAAGCCCAATCCAAGCCTTTTTCACTTTTTTGCGGTTCGGCCCCTTCCAGGATTAAAGTAAATTCCCCTTTAACCCCTTTCGAGACAAAATATTCATAAACTTCACAAATATTACCCCTTACCACTTCTTCAAATTTTTTAGTTAGTTCTCGGCATGCAGCCATTTGCCGCTCTCCAAAAACTAAAGCCATAAGAGATAATGTTTCCAGGAGACGATGGGGTGCTTCATAAAAAACCATGGTCCTCTCTTCATTAACAAGTTGATCAAAAAAAATTTTCTTTTCTTTTTTACTTCTGGGTATAAATCCTTCAAAACAAAAACGTTGTGTATTTAATCCCGATAAAACCAGCCCGGTAACTGCTGCTACCGGACCCGGTAGGGCAGTAACTTCAATACCCTGTTCAATACAATCCTTAACTAAATCCTGCCCCGGGTCGGAAACACCTGGCATCCCGGCATCAGAAACTAATGCTACATCTTTGCCGGCTAATAAAGCTTCCAATATTTTTTCACCTTTATATTTTTTATTATGTTCAAAATAACTGGTGACAGGTTTCTCTATGGAAAAATGATTAAGAAGTTTAAGGGTTTGTCGTGTATCTTCACAAGCAATTAAATCTACTTCTTTTAGAGTATCTAATACCCGTAAAGTAATATCCTGTAAATTTCCAATGGGAGTAGCACATAAAAAAAGACGACCTTTATGTTGCACAGGCCTCACCACCAAAATAGTAATTTAATATTTCATTGGTATAGCTTCCATCCTGATTATAAATTATTAAAGGTTCATATACCTTTAAGCTGGGACTTGCTCCTTTTACAGATTCCAATAATACCAGATTAGCAGGTTTATTAAAGTGAGAATGTACTAGTCTCATTCTCTTTGGCTCCAGTTTCTCTTTTTGTAATAGAGCAATAATCTGGCCTAGGCGTTCTGCTCTATGAATCAAGGTAAAGCGCCCCTGGTTTTTTAAAAGACGGGCAGCAGTTTCCATTAGCTCACCTAAAGTACATTTTATTTCGTGCCTGGAAAGGGCAATTTCGGGAATTGAACTTATTTTACCTTGATTTAAAGGTAAATAAGGAGGATTAGAAACAACTAAATTAAATTTATTGTTAAATTCTTTCCCAAGTTTACGAAAATCACCTGCAATTATTTTAATATCAGTTAAATTATTTAATAACATGCTGCGTTTAGCCATTTCTGCCATTTCTTCCTGAATTTCAATACCTGTTAAATCTAGTTCCTTTTCCCGGGTGGAAATGATTAAAGGAATTACCCCTGTTCCCGTACCTAAATCAATTACTTTATCCTTTTTCTTAACTGTAACAAAATGGGCCAGCAAAACAGCATCAATAGAGAAACGAAAGGAACTTGTTTTTTGAATTATTTTCAACCCTGATAAAATAAGGTCATCAACTGTTTCATTTTCCTTAATTTTAACCACATCAATCACATCTTTCTTAAAAAGCCCATACAAAACAAACAATCGCCTTGACGGGTTTGTCCAAAATGTAAATGGCAAATATGAAACCCTTCATTATATAATCTGGCCAAATTATCATGACCTTCACCCTGAATTTTTTTAGCATTTGCCTCAACAACTTGCTTTTTTTCTTCTGGACAGTGGCATAATTCCCTTCTTAATTTTTCATTTTCTTCTTCCAGCATGTAAGCTTTCATTTTCAAGTTTTTTATTTCCTCTAAAACCTCATTTAATTGATTTTCTAGCTCAATTAGCTTTTCGGTAATTTTCACTCCCCGTTTCCCTCCGATTTATAGTAAGTCTAATCTTCCAGTTGACTTAAATCAAAATCTTCCTCACCATCGTCTAAATGAATATCTGCAATAATTTTAGGACAATTTTCTGTACATTCTTTTTTACACACTTGATAAACATCATTTTCATATTTGAGACAACACATAAGCCTTCCACAAATACCAGATATTTTAGCAGGATTTAAAGATAAATTTTGTTCTTTGGCCATTTTTATCGAAACAGGTTCAAACTCACCTAAAAAGCTGTGACAGCACAAAACACGACCACAGGAGCCAATACCGCCCAGCATCTTGGCCTCATCCCTTACTCCAATTTGCCTAAGCTCAATGCGGGTACGGAAAATTGCCGCTAAATCTTTAACTAACTCACGAAAATCTACTCTTCCTTCAGCGGTAAAGAAAAAGATAATTTTACTATTATCAAAAGTAAATTCTACATCAATTAATTTCATAGGTAACTCATGTTCAGAGATCTTTTCTAAACAGATATTAAATGCCTCTTTTTCCTTTTCACCGTTGATTATAACCTGATTTATATCTTCCTCAGAGGCAATTCTTAATACCTTCTTCAGTGGTTGTACAACTTCTTCCTCACTTATTTCCTTTGGAGCCACAACCACAGTACCAAATTCAATACCTCTAGCTGTCTCAACTATTACCTTTTCGTTTAATTTAATTTCGTGAACATCCGGATCAAAATAATAAATTTTACCTGCCGGTTTAAAACGGACACCAATTACTATGGGCATGGGGAATCCCCTTTCTATTCAATTTAACTTAATTTTCATTAAAAAAACTTCTAAAACTAGTCTGGGATTAACATTATAATCAAGATATTTACGACTTTTATTTATTGATGACAAGATATTATTAATGTCCAGTAACGTATGTCGACTTTTTTTAATATCAACTAAAAAGTCTTGATTTATAAGTATATCTTCCTGCCCGGTAGTGCGCCAGACCAGGAGATCTCTATACCAAAATTGCATCAATTCAAAAATTGTCTTAATACTTTGTTTATCCTTATCCCACTTTTCACACCAAAATGCTAATTCACTTACTGATATATCAAATATTTTTTTTAATACGTTAATAGTTTCCGATCTTTTACTTAGCAATTCTCCTTCTCGTATTAATTCCTCCGCTTTCACTAAAGATCCCCTTGATAAGCTGGCTATCAAGCTTAACTGGGCCTCTTTATCCGGGTATTTTGCTATAAGAATTTCCTTAATAATAAAACTGGATAAAGCCTGAAACTGTACCTGCTGACAACGGGAAAGGATAGTATCCGGTAACTGCTGCGGTTCAGAAGTAACAAGGATAAAAACTGTATTTTCCGGTGGTTCTTCCATAACTTTAAGTAAACCATTAGCAGCTTCAATGGTTAAAAAATGAGCATCATTCAAAATTATAACCTTATATTTACTTTCATAACACTTATAAAAAATTTTATTTCGCAAATTGCGAACCTGATCTATTTTTATGGAAAGTCCATCAGGTTTAATAATTTCTACATCGGGGTGATTACCACTTATTATTTTCCTACAACTTATACAATTATTACAACTTACTACTCCATGGTCTAAATTTAAACAATTTAGGGCCTGAGCTAGAGCTAGACCTGTGGCTTTTTTGCCCACTCCTTCCGGACCTACAAATAAATAAGCATGACTTAAATGATTATTAATAATACTGTTTTTAAGCATCTGAATAGCTATCTTCTGACCTTTAATATTTTCAAATCCCACTAAATCCACCCACCTGCATTAAAGATACATATCAACTAAAATTCCTCTAATCTCATCCAACTTTTTTAGAATATTTAAAGAATCTTTTTGTTCTTGTAACACCTGACGGGATAAATCTTCTAAATTTTCATCTATTTTCCTAATTAATATATATTGTTTTTGTCTGCCTAACCCATTCCAACCTGTCTCATCATGGGCCTGGTAAGCTTCTCCTATGGTTCTTTTTAGAAATTTTTTTACCGCCTGTTTATATTTTTTTAGATCATTTAACGTACAAGTTTGGGCTAATTTTTTAGCCATTTTATCTACTTCTTCAATTAAACGCTGTAAATCCTTTTTATACTCAACCTGATTAACCTTATTCAAAGCTTTAGAAAAATCTTTGGCTTCATTACTTACTTTACCTATTTTATCATTATTTATTATAAAATTTTCTCGATTACCCATTGAAGATATTTTCATCAGTAATCACACCTTTATATATTGTTCAACATCAATAACAAAAATGTTTGCTCCACTTACCGGTACATCAATTAAATGGGGTAAATAGGATTCCATTGGTCCTCCAGCAGATGTTATAGGTGTTAATATTTGCTGAGTTACACAACACTTTTCTTTAATTAAATGGATTATCTCTTGAATTCTTTCATTTTCCACACCAGCAAAAATTGTAGTATTTCCTTTTTTTAGAAAACCTCCTGTACTTGCTAACTTGGTGGCTCTAAAACCATTTTCTACCATTTTCTCCAACAATGCTGCTGCATCACCATCTTGAACAACAGCAATTACCAGTTTCATCCTAATCCCCCCTTATTTTATAAATATATACGCCTAAAGGATTTTACCCTTAAGCAGATACTTGTCTTCCGCACTTTCGTACTACTTTGCTTTTACTATCGGTAATATCAAATTTAATATTTCTTTATGTACTTCTTCAATACTTTTATGAGCAGCAACTATCTTAATTCTTTGTGGTTCATTTTTAGCTAGCTCTAAAAATCCTTCCCGTATTTTGTAATGAAAATCTAACTGTTCTTTTTCTAACCTATCAGCTTTTCGATTGGAACGCCTGTTTAAAGTTTCCTCTGGATCAATATCTAATAATATTGTTAGATCAGGCTTTAGACTATTAGTAGCAAAGTTATTAATATTTATTAATTCTTCTAAACCTAACCCTCGCCCATATCCCTGGTAGGCTAAAGTAGAATCTACATAACGATCACAAATCACATTAATACCTTCTGCTAAAGCAGGTTCTATTATTTGTCCCACTAATTGAGCCCTGGAAGCAGCATATAGTAATGCCTCTGTGCGCCAGACCATTTCTTTATAACTTTCATCTAAAATGACATTCCGTATTTCCTCTGAAATTCGAGTACCACCTGGTTCACGAGTCAATAGGTAGGGTATTTTTAATTCTTTAAAGGTTTTTTTAACTAGTGAAACCTGTGTAGATTTACCCGAACCATCACAACCTTCAAAGGTAATAAATTTTCCCCCCATAAATCTCCTCCTATTCAACAACAACACTAATACCATCTTTTACTTTGTACCCTAAGATATCTTTTCTTAATATTTTCAAAATTTCTTTATTTATTACTTCTCCTGGGATAATTAAAGGGATACCAGGAGGATATTTAATAATAAAATCTCCGGAAATTCTACCTTCAGCCTCATTTAAATGTATAATTTCCTTTTCGCTAAAAAAAGCTTCCCGGAGTAAAATTTTCCTTTCGGGAATTATATTTACATTTGTTAAATTTGTAAATTGTTTTAAAGATAAATTAGAACAGTATAAATCAATTTGCAATAAAGCCTCTTCTAACCGGGAAAGATTTTTATTTTCAATATTTATTGGGAAAATTAATAAACAATAATTTTCTTCCGCAAGTTCTACATATATTTTATATTTTACTCGTAATATATCACTTAGTTGGTAACCGCTAATTTTACATGAAGTAATACAAAGCTTAAATGGGTCTATTAACTCATTATTAATGTTATCAATTATTTTTAAATTCTTTAAGCCTGTCATTTTTTCTTTAAAGTTATTTATGTTATTAATGGTTGTATCTATTAAAGAATAGCCTACCCTACCCAAAAATGCCTGACAACCGTCCAATGATGCTAATAGCAAATAAGATGGTGAAGTAGTTTGCAGCATATTAAGATAGATAGAAATATCAGGTCCTTGGTAACCTTTTCCTAAATGTAACACACTGGCCTGGGTTAGTACAGGCAATGTTTTATGCCAGCTCTGAATAATAATATCGGCATCACTTAAACCTGAGGGAGGTAAGGCATTATGGAGACAAAAATGAGATCCATGGGCCTCGTCAACAATTACCTGAAGACCATTATTTTTAGCCAAGGTAACAAGTTCTCGAAATTTGTAACTTATCCCCTGGTAAGTAGGATTAGGAAGTACAATTGTTTTACATTGGGGATATTTGCTTAAATAATTTTTTAAAATATTAGGTTCTACACCGAGTGGCAGACCAAGTTCATCATCATAGGAAACCGGTAAAAAAATGGGTTCGGCATTTGCTAGAATAATTCCACTATATATTGATTTATGAACATGACGAGGTACAAATATTGGTTTATTATAACTTAAAGCCAGTATGCTGGCCTGAATACCTACGCTAGTTCCATTAACTAAAAAGTATGACGCTTTAGCATTAAATATTCTAGCTACCTCTTTTTGCGCTTCAGCAATACAACCTTCCGGATAATGTAAATTATCTAAATCAAAAATTTCCGTTACATCATATTGCCAAATCTCTTCAGGCCAAATTTTAGAAAGATTGTCAGGTATAAATTGTCCATTTTTATGTCCTGGAGTATGGTAAGATAAAGGTTTTTCTTTTATATACTTTAATAATTTTTCGATAATTGGTGTTGTCTTCATTGCCTCTCAATCTAATCATTGTAATTTTTATTAATTTTATCATAGTTTCCTAAAATCTGCTAGCAAGCTATTACACATAACCAGCTTATCCTGGGTAACAATATAAATAAGAAAAACCGACTTCGTCGGTCTTTCAGAACCTACAGTAGCTACAGTGCTACCGTGCTACAGAAAATAAAAGATTAAGATTGAAGGTTAGCCCACAAGTTATACTTACTTTAACGCTAAAAAGGCTATAAGAACTTCTAGTTAAAGAAAGGAGCATCATAGTGAAGACAAAAAAAAGCCCGGTGGATGTAAAAAAATTATCAAAAAAGTATAAAGTTGATATTAATAAAGTTATTAAAGGATGGAAAGCAGATAAAACAGATACTGAAATAGCCGAAGCTCTCCATATAGATTTACTTAAATTATTACAAATAAGACAAGAGGTAGAAGAAGCTCATTTAAAAGAACGTATAGCCCGAAGAAAAAAATCTAGCCCTTAATTCGGCTAGATTTTTAACTACTATGGTTACTTCTATCTGAACCATATATAATTTCTCTTAATTTTTGCACCATAATATTGTATGTGGGATCATTATAAGATAAAGTTAATAATTTTTGTTCACATTTTGAACAAACAAATTGTCCTATCAATAAAAATCCATCTCTAATTCCTAATTCAGGTACTTGGTTGCATAAAATACATTTGGGTAATAGATTATCTTCCTTTGAAATACTGGCGAAATTTTCTCTTTGTGGTAAACTTTCCATAAAAGTCACTCCGTCTTTGTTTGATATATTGATTATTGTTGACAAAGTTTTATTAAGTTAATCTAACTTATGCCAAAAAAACGGATGTGACACTGGTAATTATTGTTTTTTTACTAAACTCCTCCCCTTACTTTTTCTTTCTTTCGATAATAATGGCACAATCGGGACATACAAGGGCACACATACCACAACCGGTACAACTTTCGGTATCCTTTGGTATAACTGTGGGTGTACCATAAACCCCTAAATTATTAGACCATTCCAAGCAGCTCACCGGGCATTTCTCCATACATAATCCACAACCTTTACACAACCCCGTAAATAAGGTAAACTTGGCCCTGTTACAGTCTTTTTCTGTATATTT
>JASKKI010000087.1 GCA_030154225.1 Clostridia bacterium
TATTAGGAAAATAATTAACTAGGAGTGATTAAATGAGCGGACAAAAACGTCATGTAGGTATTACCGATACTACTTTAAGGGATGGACACCAGTCATTATTAGCTACCCGGATGAAAACTGAAGACATGCTTCCCATAGCTGAGCAAATGGATGAAATGGGCTTTCATTCCCTGGAAGTTTGGGGTGGGGCAACCTTTGACTCCTGTATGCGCTTCTTGAATGAAAGTCCATGGGAAAGATTAAAAGTTCTCCGGAAAGCCTTCAAAAAGACAAAGCTGCAAATGTTGTTGAGGGGACAAAATTTAGTAGGTTACAAACATTATGCCGATGATGTAGTCGAAGCATTTGTTGCTAAAGCGGCAGAACACGGTATTGATATTTTTAGAATTTTTGATGCCTTAAACGATGTGCGTAATATGCAGAAAGCTATAGAAGAAGTTAAGAAAAATGGTAAACATGTCCAGGCGACCATCAGTTATACTTTAGGTCCTATTTATGATTTAGAGTATTATTTAAAAATGGGTAAGGAACTTAGAGATTTAGGAGCAGATTCCATTTGTATCAAAGATATGGCCGGTATCTTGACACCATATGCTGCTTATGACCTGGTTAAAAGCCTGAAGCAGGAGCTGGATCTACCAATTCAAATGCATACCCATTATACCAGTGGTATGGGTGCTATGATGTACCTAAAAGCTATTGAAGCTGGGGCTGATGTTATTGATACTGCTAACTCCGCACTGGCATTAGGTACATCCCAGCCTGCTACGGAAACAATGGTAGCTGTTTTAAATGACGGGCCGTATGAAACGGGTTTGGATTTAGAAAAAGTTTCAACTTTGGCTGAATATTTTAAAGAAGTTCGTAAAAATTATCAGGAATTTGATGTTTATAAATCGGGAGTAGATGTTAATGTTCTCCGCTATCAAATACCTGGAGGTATGTTATCCAACTTTATTACTCAGCTTTCCCAAGCCAATGCCCTTGATAAGCTGGAAGAAGTTTTAAAAGAGGTACCCAGGGTCAGGGAAGACATGGGCTTCCCGCCACTTGTTACACCATCCAGCCAAATTGTAGGTGCCCAGGCAGTATTAAATGTGCTGGCCGGTGAACGGTATAAAATGGTGACCAATGAAGTTAAAAATTATATGAGAGGTCTTTACGGTCAGGCGCCTGGAAAAGTAAATGAAGAAATTAGAAAGAAAATTATTGGTGATGAACAACCTATCACAGTTCGTCCAGCAGATTTAATTGAACCACAAATTGAAACAGCCAAGAAAGAAATTGGTGATTTGGCTAAGAACCTGGAAGAATTGTTAATGTATATTTTATTCCCACAAGTAGCTAAACCCTTTTTAGAAGGCACTCTTACTGCAGAGAAGCCTGCACCTAAGAAAGATGAGCCAAAAGAAGAAAAGAAACCTCAAGGAGTAGAGGCAATTAATACTAATTTATCTTCCGGTGTGGGTAGTGTAGCTAGATTTGCTACCAATAGAAGAAATACAAGGATGGGTAGTATTAGCTTTAACTTTAACGGTAAAATCGAGAAGCTAAAAATATTGGTTGATGGTAATGGTTATCAAATGGATATGGGTAAGTTTGATGAGGAAATAGAAGAAAAAGAAGTTAAGGCTCAAGTACCAGTACCGGAAGCAAAAGAAGCTAAAAAAGAAACAGCTAAAGTAGAAACTGCCTCTGGAGAAAGTACAGTTACTGCTCCTATGCCGGGAAAAATATTTAAAATTATTAAAAATGAAGGTGCCAAAGTTAAACAGGGTGAAATAGTTATGATTTTGGAAGCTATGAAAATGGAAAATGAAATCATAGCTCCTGTTGATGGTACTATTAGTAAAATCAATGTTAATGTAGGAGATGCCATTAATCCTGGAGATGTTCTTTTTTCGATTAACTAATGTTATTCCATTTACTTAAAGCCGAGCAATGCTCGGCTTTAATATTTTTGGTCACATAAGTCCTGGTAGCAGCGGGGACAAAGCTCATTTCCTTTTTTATCCAGGATTGATTTATATTCCCATAATGGTTCATCTACTAATTCTAAAGCTTGTCCGCACCTAGTACAGGTATTTGGGTATGTTGACAAAATTTCTCACCACCTTACTCTGGTGTCTGTGTTTATTATAGGAGGATAAGTATCCTTTTATGCAGAAATAAGTACAAGTAATTTATTAACTTGATAAAACCCTTTAGCCGATGCCATCATAACATTTAAATTGCACTGAAAGAAGGGTGATTAAGGTGAAGAAAAAATCGGTATTACCCAGTTTAGAGGAAATTATTGAAGAGACAATAAAAGGAATTGAAAATAGTAAAAGCCAGATTTTTGATATTGCAGAAAATGCCAGAACTGAGGCGGAAAGGATAATGCAGAAACTAGAAACCGTTAAGAAAAAGGTTGTTGATGTTATTAATGAGTTGGATAGGATAGAGAGGCTGGAAAAAGCAGCAAGGATTCGTTTGATGGAAGTAAGTAGGGATTTGAAAAGATTTACTGAGGAAGATATACGTAAGGCTTATCTTAATGCCAGTAACTTACAGGCAGAAGTGAAAATATTGAGAAATAGGGAAGCGCAATTTAAGGAGGAAAGAACAGAGCTTGAACGACAATATAAAAGACAACAGGATACTGTAGCGAAGGCTGAGCAATTAGTCTCCCATGTAGGTGTAGCTCTTGATTATTTGATGAAAAACATTGAGGGACTTAATAATAAATTAGAGGAAATTGAGGCTAGAGGCAACCTGGGCTCCAGAATCATAAGGGCTCAAGAAGAGGAAAGAAGGCGGGTAGCCAGGGAAATTCATGATGGTCCTGCCCAATCTATGGCTAATATTGTATTACGTGCTGAGTTCTGTGAAAGGTTAATAGATAAAGATGTTATACTGGCTAAAAAAGAGATAAGGCAGCTAAAGGAATTGGTTAGAAACAGCCTTAAAGATGTAAGGAAAATAATTTATGACCTGAGACCTATGGCTTTGGATGATTTAGGGCTTATTCCTGCTGTTACCAGGTACATTGAAGAGTTTGTAGAAAGATTTGGAATAAAAATTGATTTTTTACCCTCACAAACAAAAACCAGATTACCGAATACTTTAGAAGTAGCAATTTTTAGAATTATTCAAGAAGCATTACAAAATGTACAAAAACATTCTGAAGGGAAAAAGGTAAAAATTGATCTTAATATAACGGAAACAGAAGTTAATCTTTATATAGAAGATGATGGCAAAGGTTTTAAAGTTTCCAAAGTTTTAGCTGATAAAGACCGGGATGGTTATGGACTTCTTGGTATGAGGGAAAGAGTAGAATTACTAAATGGTCAATTTAATATTCTGTCTGAATCAGGAAAAGGGACAAGTATTAGTATAAATATCCCAATTCAAAGTCCTGAAGAGGAGTGAAGTAGATGGGTATTAAAGTTTTAATAGCGGATGATCATGCCTTATTAAGAGAAGGGATTGTTAAAATACTTTCCCTTGAAGAAGACCTGGAAATTATTGGAGAAGCCAGTCGTGGTGAAGAAGCAATTACTCTGGCTAGAAAGCTGAAACCGGATGTAATTTTAATGGATATTAATATGCCGGGTATAAATGGTATTGAAGCTACTAAAATTATTAAAGAAGAAATGCCCGAGATTGGTGTAATTGCCTTAACTATCCATGATGATGAAGAATATATTTTTGAACTGGTCAGGGTCGGAGTTTCGGGATATGTTCTCAAAGATATTCAACCCGAACGATTAATTGCTGCTATCAAGGATGTAGCTTTTGGTAAATCAGTAATTCATCCGGATATAACAGCTAAGCTGTTAGGAGAGTTTAATCGTCTTTCGGAAAGAAAAACCCGTCCTTCAAACTATGATGATTTAACCAAAAGGGAGCTGGATGTTTTACAATTAATTGCCAGGGGAATGGCTAATAAAGATATAGCTCAGAGTTTATTCATTAGTGAAAAAACGGTAAAAAACCATATTACCAATATTTTTCGAAAATTGAATGTGGAGGATAGAACACAGGCAGCGCTCTATGCTATCAAAAACAAATTAGTGAATCTATAGGTTGGTGAAAAAAAAAGGATAGTAACCAGTCACTAATGGATTGCATAAACTAAAGCACACCTAATGAATATTGGGGGGCTTTAGATGTATTACTGGGAGTGGATACTTTCCTTGGGAATAATAATTTTTTTATTCTGGGTTTTATATAGTTTATATAAATCATTACTAATGAAAGAGGATAATGGGAGTTTAAAGTTTTTGATAATAGTTGTCCAAAATGGAGAACATATTATTGAAGGTATTATTAGGCAATCTTTAAGATTTCAGTACCAATCGGGGAGGAACGTCAAATTAATTATTGTTGACTTAAATTCTCAAGATAGTACATTAGAAATTATTAAAAAAATGGCATATCCAAACAATTATTTTACCCTGGTAAGTACAAGAGACCGGCAAGAATTAGATATTTATCTCGAAAAATATATTAAGCAGGATTGTATAATTATAGACTACTCTTTAACAAAGAAGGATATGTCTCAAAGTATCAATACATGTAAGTCAATTTAATAACTAAAAACCAGGAGGTCCTTAGGACCTCTTTCCTTATTGTTAGGACCCTGGTCATTTTCAAAAAATGAGACTTGAGCTGGATTAACGGGGATAAGCTTTGATGTTATTATATAAACACGCAGCAGGAAATCGACGATAATTCAAAATAAAAAATAATTTGGAGGTGTTTAATAATGATGAAATTAATGAAAAGATTATGGAAGGAAGAAGAAGGTCAAGGGATGACGGAGTATGGGTTAATTATCGCTGTAGTTGCAGTTATGTTAATTGGAGCGTTAGTAACTTTAAAGGATGATATCGCAAACATTTTTAATGGAGTAAATACTGAATTAACAAATCAAACTAGTGGTTCTTAATAGGATTGTATTTAATGATAATAAAGTTATCAATGCATTAGTTGCAATTTAGGTTATAGCTGAAATAGGCCCTACGCGATGTAGGGCCTATTTTGACAAGGGAGGTAGGGAGGCCGTGTTCAACGACATTTTATTACTTCTAGTACTTTTAATCTGTATTATCACAGATATAAAATTCAGGAAAATTTATAATGGTGTTTTGATTCCTGCCTTGTTTCTGGGATTGTTAGTTAATTTGGCCAGTGATGGTTTATCCGGTTTATTCTTTGGGTTAAAAGGTTTTTTACTGGGTCTAGGCTTCTTGATAATACCATTTATTATGGGGGGAATTGGAGGAGGAGATGTGAAGCTACTGGCAACTATCGGGGCTGTAAAAGGACCCCAATTCGTATTTTATACCTTTCTAGGTATGGGACTAACTGGTGGAATTTTAGCTATAGGAATCTTAATTTATCAAGGGAAATTAATTAAGACCCTTAAAGAACTTGGTAATGGTTTAATGCTTTTTTTTGCAACTCGGTTTAAAACCATTACTTTTGGCGGAAATAATGATGAAAACTTATTCCCATATGGTGTGGCCATTACCCTAGGAGCACTGGCCGCCTATGTGATGGGGTGATATGGATGAAAAGATTTATCAGAGATGCTAAAGGACAGGCCATGGTTGAATTGGCTTTAATCTTACCAATTCTTCTATTACTGGTTTTCGGGATAACTGAGTTTGGTAGAATTTTTGGTACCCATTTAATTTTAACTCACAGTGCCCGGGAAGGAGCCAGGGCTGCTACTGTGGGAGCAACAGACTTACAAATAATTACTGAGGTGCAGAATAGTTCAGCAGTACTGGATAGTACAAAACTAACAATAAATATTTCACCTTCAGAAGCTTCGAGAAAAAGGGGAGAAGCAGTTACGGTAAAAGTCCAGTATCCGGTAAAAATATATGCTCCTATTATCTCAAATATTGTTGGGGACCCTTACGTAGCTAACGGTGAGGCAGTAATGAGAATGGAGTAGATAAATGATAGTGAGATTATTATCCGATGAAAAGGGAAGTGCCATCATAATTTTCGCCTTGGGTTTGACAGTGTTTTTAGGATTTAGTGCTTTAGTAACTGATGTAGGTATATTATATCTATCTGATTATAAATTGACAAATGCAGTTGATGCAGCTGTTTTAGCCGGTGCCCAGGAACTTCCTTACAATCCTCAAGGAGCTGTTACCCAGGCGACCAATTATGCCATTGCCAATGGCTTAAAAGAGGAGCAGTTTAGTATTGAGGTCTTAAAGGACAATAAATTGATTAGGATCACCGCCGAGAAGGATGTCAATTTATTGTTTGCTAAAGTCTTAGGTTTTGACACAGGTAAAGTTAATCATGTGGCTGAAGCACAGGTTGCGGCTATTGTAGGAATTAATGGAGCTGCTCCTTTAGGAATTGAAAAGCACGATTTCGTTTTTGGTGAGCAGTATACCCTAAAAGTAGGAGCTGGTGATACTGACTATTTAAATCAGGAAATCAGCCCTGGTTGGTTTGGTGCTTTAGCTTTAGGAGGACCGGGTGCTAGTACTTATGAAGATAACTTAACTTATGGTTATCCTGGAAGTTTAAAGGTAGGGGATATAGTTAATATTCAGACCGGGAATATCTCAGGACCAACTAAAAAGGCAATAGATTATAGAATTGCAGAAGATAAACACGTTCCTTATTGTACCGTTGACAACTTTGAAAGGGATTGTTCAAGATTAATAAAGGTTCCTGTAATAGAAGCTGTTGATAAAAAAAGAGTTAAGATTATAGGTTTTTCCATGTTTTTAGTAGATGATGTAACGGGGCAGGGGAATGAGAGCTATGTAAAAGGAAAGTTTGTTAAGACAATTGCCTCCGGTGAAGTAAGTCCTGAAGCACAGGATTATGGATTAGTGGGAGTAAGGCTTGTGAAATAGATAAATAATCAACGGGGTGAATAATTTGCGTTATAAATTTGTATTTATATTAGCCATAGGATTTGGTCTAATAACAGCTTTTCTAGTACTCAATTATTTACAGGATGTAAAAGAGGCTTTAGATGACACTGATTATGTTGAAATCGTAGTAGCTAATCAGGATATTCCAGAAAAATCAATCATTACTACCAGTATGGTTACACTAAAGAAAATTCCTCTTCAATATATGCATCCTCAGGAAACTACAGACAAGAATGATATTGTAGATAAGATGCTTTTGGTACCAGTTACAGCCGGTGAAAGTATTTTAAAAAACCAAGTACTTGATAAAAAAGATAGTAAAGAAGGCTTAGCTTATATCATACCAAAAGGAAAAAGGGCACTGACAGTTGCTGTGGATGAAGTCAGTGGGGTATCAGGATTAATTCAACCTGGAGATAGGGTTGATGTAATTAGTACCGTAGTTATTGGTGAGAGAGAGCCCAAGCCTTATACTTTAGTTGTTTTACAGGACATCCAAGTGTTGGCAGTTGGTAAAGCAATGGATAAAAAACCGGAAGTTAAAACAAATCAGTCTGAAACAAAAACAGTTACTTTAGCTGTTACCCTTTCCGAGGCTAAACCATTAATGATGGCCAGCCAGCGGGGCGTAATTCGTTTAATGCTTCGTTCACCTATTGATGATAGTAAGGGCTATACACCACCTTTTACTATGGAAGACTTTCTTGCCAGGTAGATGAATACACTGCTTGTGTCAGACGCAAAAGACAAGGAGTAAAAGTATTTGACGGAAAAGTATTAGTATAGAGGGAGTGGAACGGATGGAAAAGATTAAAGTCTTAATCGTTGATGATATAGCAGAAACACGGGAAAATATAAATCGGTTGCTTAAATTAGAAGAGGATATTCAGGTGGTTGGGGAAGCAGCTAACGGAGAACAAGCAATAAAAAAGGTAGAGCAACTACTTCCAGATGTAGTATTAATGGATGTAAACATGCCTATAATGGATGGAATATCATCTACTGAAAAAATATCTTTGAATTATCCTAATACAGCAGTAATTATTATTAGTGTACAAGGTGAAGCAGAATATTTAAAAAAAGCAATGATGGCCGGAGCTAGAGAATATCTGGTAAAGCCATTTACCGCCGATGAACTGGTAGATACAATAAAACGTACCAATGACCTTGAAAAAAAACGTTTAGGAAAAATTGAAGGTTTTAATAAACTATTCGGAAGTAAACCTAAAGATACTAAGCCTCAGGTTATTACTATATTTGGAACAAAAGGTGGGGTAGGTAAAACTACTCTTGCGGTAAATACTGCTGCCCAATTAGTTAAGAAAACCAGAAAAAAAGTAGCATTGGTGGATCTTGATTTACAATTTGGCGATGTTTCCATTTTTTTGAATGTTACTCCCAAGAAAAGTATTGCTGAATTAGTACAAGAAAGAGGACAGCTAAATATTGAACTTGTAGAAAGTTATCTTATTCCCCATATATCAGGAGTAAAAATATTACCTGCTCCAATGCGACCTGAATATTCAGAGTTGGTTACTCCTAATAATATTTTAGAAATATTGACAATTTTAAGACAACATTATGATTATGTAATAATTGATACTCCGCCCTTTTTTCAAGATACAAACCTCAGTGCCTTAGATATGTCTAATCAGGTGTTATTAATAATGACTATGGATTTACCTACTGTGAAGAATATGAAGTTAAGTTTGGAACTTTTAGACTCTTTGCATCATAAAGGTAAAACTAAACTCATCCTTAATAGAGCTTCTGAAGATTTGGGGATAAATGCAAATGATGTAGAAAATGCTTTAGATTTTTTAATTGCCCATCAAATACCCAGTGACGGAAAGCTAGTAGTTACATCGGTTAATAAAGGAATACCTTTTGTCATAAGCAATTCCAATGCCAAGGTGAGCAAAGCCGTGGATCAGATTACAAATATGGTAATTAATGATACAGGCTACCAAAAAGAACTGCAAGAAAGCAGGCAGAGGAGAAGATTTTTTGGAAAGTTATTTGGGTAGGACCTAAACCTAATGCAATAAAGATGGGGTGAAAAAAATGTCATTATTACAACGGCTGGATAAACAAAAAACTAACAAAGAAAATAATATTCCCAAAGAGCAAAAGAAGTTTAAAGAAGATAATATCGATAAATATGGGCAGCTGAAAATTAAAGTACATAAAGAAATAATTGAAAATATGGATAAGGAATTAAAGCAGATCAATATAAATGATGATGCTTTAGCTAAAAAGGTAGAGGAGCTTGTTACCAGTATCCTGGATAGGGATGCAGGATTCTTACCTTTTTCTGAACGGCAAAAGATTGCCACCGAGCTCCTAGCTGAAGTATTAGGCTTTGGACCTATTGAAACTTTAATCAGAGATGATGATGTCACAGAAATAATGGTTAATGGTCCTAAGCAGGTGTACGTGGAACGGAAAGGTAAACTAACCCTTACTGACATAACTTTTAGAGATGATGACCATGTTTTGCATGTAATAGAAAAAATTGTTGCTCCTATTGGAAGAAGAATAGATGAAAGTATGCCTATGGTCGATGCCAGACTACCTGATGGCTCCAGGGTAAATGCTATTATACCGCCTTTATCATTAAAGGGCCCTAGTATTACTATTCGGAAATTCTCCAAAGACCCTTTGAAGATACATGACCTTATCCGTTTTGGTACTCTAACACCTTCTATAGCCAAATTTTTGGATGCCTGTGTAAAAGCAAGATTAAATGTTGTTATCTCAGGGGGGACCGGTAGTGGTAAGACAACTACCTTAAATGTGTTATCTTCATTTATACCTAATGATGAGCGGATTGTTACCATCGAGGACGCTGCTGAGCTTCAGCTTCGCCAGGAGCATGTATTAACCCTGGAAACAAGACCGCCTAATATTGAAGGCAAGGGTGCCATTACAATGCGGGATTTAGTAAGAAACTCTTTACGGATGCGCCCGGACCGGATAGTTGTCGGTGAAGTAAGATCGGGAGAAGCCCTGGATATGCTGCAAGCTATGAACACAGGTCATGATGGCTCTTTGACTACTGGTCATGCCAATTCACCTAGGGATATGCTCTCCCGTTTGGAAACAATGGTACTTATGGCGGGAATGGATTTACCGGTAAGGGCTATTAGGGAACAAATAGCAGCGGCAGTGGATTTAATAGTTCAACAAAATAGGCTTAGGGATGGCAGTCGAAAAATTACCCATGTGACTGAAGTAGTTGGCATGGAAGGCGATGTTATAGTACTTCAGGACATTTTTAGATATGAACAAAAAGGGCTTGATGATCGTGGTAATATAATTGGTGAACACCGGGCAACAGGTATTATCCCAAAATTTATCAGCCAGATTGAAGCAGAGGGCATTAAGCTTCCCGATGATATTTTTTTACCTTAGATATACTTCCGGGTGAACATCTTCTGTCAGACAATACTTCTGGGTGAACATATTGCGTCTGACAATTACTTCCGGGCAAAAATTTAGCGTTTGATTTACTTCTGAGTTAACATTATGCGTCTGAAATACTTCTGGGATAGCTCTTCTGTCTGACAATTATTTTGTGCATGTAATGCTTGTGTCAGACGCAATATATTAGCT